>CAYSEL010000035.1:0-7546 GCA_964430035.1 uncultured Candidatus Bathyarchaeia archaeon | reverse complement strand
GTTTTTTCATCTTTTATTAGATAAGCGTTATAAGTTGTTCCGCGCCTGGTGAGATATCCGTGGAAATCCCTAACATTCCAGTCTACCACGCCTACCCAAAAAACATCTTTACTTATCTCAACACTAACCATTTTAAACGCACCCAACTTAAACATGAGCTCTTTGAACTAATGAATTTTTCTTGCTACGATGATTGAAAACTTCAAGGACGACAATATTCTGTTGTAATTTAAGGTTTAAGATTCAATGTTTAAGCAGAATCTTGGTTGCTTTGTATGGTGATGATGGAATTAAACCAGAACAATTGGGAAGAAGTTGGTCGTTCAAACATTTTAACTTTGGTCTATTTTTGAATTGGCAGTAGTGGAATTGCCCTAGCTGTACTCTTTCTTCTTCTTTTTAGTTGAATCTTGAAAGTCAAAAATGCAACGCACGCAAAGGATGGAAAAGGAATGGTTTCTTCTTCTTTAAATGGCCAAGAAATCGTGATAATTCTGAGCTGCGTATTTCTTGCCTTTCCGTATTATTTTAAATCCTTCCTTTTCCAATAGTTCCTTTTGCGCCTCCGCTCCGCCTGGATACTTTTCGTTCAGAAATCCATTCGCCTTCAAGGTGCGCCAGTACGGAATCCCAAGGTCTTTTCCTTCTTTAGCGGCTTCCTCTGCTGCGTTTGCCGCAATCATGATAAAGATTCCTGTTGTGAGGGAACAGCAAGCCTTGACTTTATGTTTTTCTGCGATTTCTTTGCAGATTTCAACGATGGTTATCAGTTTTCCCTTTGGCACCTTCTTCATTATTTCAACAACTTCACTGGGGTTGACGAGAACAACTTCGTCGCCTACCTCAGCTCCCATTTTATGAACTGCGTTGTAGCATGGAAAACTCTTCTCCAATCTCAGAACCTTCGGAAAGCCTTTCTTATCTGCCATCTTCTCCTGCCAAGACTTCTTTCTATAACTCATTCAATCTTTCATCTCATTTTATAATATCTTCCTTGGAATCCTGAAGTGTGAATCCTTCCCAGCGCTTACGTACTCACCGCCCAACTGGTCCCTAACAATAGTCGCTATACGCCTAAAATTGTCCGGTCCCAAATATTGCCTCGGCTTCACAAGCACATAGTCCTCAGCCTCTTCGAAATAGAGCATGGCGGAGAGGTCTTCTGGAAAAGCCTTCTGGACGTCGCTGACCGCACGGACCTCATGGGGAACTAGGGGAGGAACAGGTTGTTCTAGGGGTATGATTTGTTGGGCTGATGTTGGAGGAGCGATCCGTGTTGCCTCCGCGGTTGGGATCGTTGCCAAATAGGTCTTCAAGCTCTTCAAGATCTCGGATAGATCGTCTGAAAGAAACTTCAAGATCCTAACAAGTTCATCAACACGCCTCAAAATCTCTTCAACATTCTGCTTCTCCTCACCCATAGGTGGCGCCTTCTACAAATGAACTTACATTAAATCCCAAATAGTATAAAGGGGCACATGAGCACTTATAATTATTCATTCTATAATTATTCATTCCTTAACACGTACAAACTTCATTTTAAGCTTTGAACCTTGCAGGCAACTCGTCTACGTCTATCACCTCCTGAATTCTCCTCTCCATGTCACGTAGGACAACCTTCCCCTCCGCAATCTCCTTCGAACCGATAATCACGGCATATGTGAACCCTTTCCTATCAGCATCGGAAAGCGCCCGCGAGACGGAGCGTCCGGCAACCTCAACCTCGGTGCAGATGCCTGCACTTCTGAGTATTGAAGAGACCTTGAAAGCCTCACCTAACATTTCGTCCCTAACAGGGATGACCAAGACTCTCTCGGTTACAGGGACCTTAGGTAGGTTTCCCTGCTTCTGCAAAGCTAGTAAAAGTCTGTCCAGTCCATGAGCAATTCCGACCGCTGGTGTTTTTCCGCCTCCAAAGAGCTCTATAAGCCTGTCATATCTTCCTCCCCCGCCTAGAGCCTGAGCCATCTCCCGAACATAGATCTCAAAGATTAAGCCCGTATAGTACTCTAAGCCCCTAGCGAAACCTGCCTCTAAGACAATCTCAAAGTCTGCGCCGCCTTTCAAAAGAAGATCAATTATAGCCCTCAGATTCTCCAACGCCTCAAAAGCCTCTGGATACGGCTTCACAATTTCACCTATCTCCACGACTAGGTTCTCCAGATTTTTTCCCCTAATCTCGAAGAGCGACTGCAAGTCTTCTACACATTCTTGGCTGGCGCTAGCTTCTTTAACAAGCCTTGTCGCGTCTTCCCAATGCTTCTTATCGAGTAGCTGCATTATACTATTCTGCTTCTCCTCGGCGATCTTCTCCCGATCCAAGATTCCTCTCAAGATGCCTACATGACCAATTTTAAAAGTGTAGTTCTTTAAACCAATCTTTCCGAGAAAGTCATTGGTTAAGAAAAGAATCTCAACATCCGCCTCAGGCCTTTTTGAGCCGAAGATCTCATAGTTTGCCTGCCAAAACTCGCGGTGCCTCCCAAACTGGGGCTCATCATAACGGTAAAGGCTACCAACAGAGAAGAGCCTCAAGGGCTTGGGGGTGCTCTGCATCTTCGTCGCTACGAGCCTTGCCACAGAAGCCGTGAACTCCGGTCTTAAGGCTACCTTCCGCCCTCCTAAATCCTCGAAGACATACATTCTCTTCCTATTTTCCTCACCTATCTTTGCGGCTAAGAGTTCATAGTTTTCCACAATCGGCGTAACGACCTCTCTGTAGCCGTAAAGCCTAGCAATCTCACGGGCGGTCTGCTCAGTGAACCTTAGAGCTTCAGCCTCCTCGGGAAGAAGGTCTCTCATGCCGCGCACGGTTCTACGGAACTTTGAAGACAACAGAATCCCTCAACACTTTTAACGTCATTCAGTCTTAAGCCGAGACAATATTTTAAATTACATGCTATGCGAAAGAGACTATAAAGGTTTCTTGAAAGAGAGACTATACTAAATTTTGAAAATTCAGCTGGGATAGGAAGTAATAGACAATCTCGCCTCTCCTGTTCAGAACAGAGAGGATAAGGGTCTTCTTTAAGCTCTGAACCTGAGTTAGAATTTGGTTCAGATTCTCAATCGAGATTGGTTGCCCTTCATATATTCCTAGTATGAGATAGTCTGCAGTTGATTTACCGTATTCCCCCCTCTTATAGACACGAAAGTCTATTCCAAGACCGAAGCCTTCCCTTACGATGTATCCTCTGCTTCTCAAGTCCCTGTAGATGAGGTACCTAGTCCAAGCGTCACTATGGACGGAGCGGAACATTTCCAGAAGCCGCTGGAAAGTAAGTTCCTCAGATGTCTTCCCACTCATGACCTCTATGACCTTCTTATCTAGGAGGTAAAGCGCCTCGTAAAATGCCAATTTTAAGTTTCCATCCTCAAGGGTTCCATACCCCCTAGAGGTTAGGCTTTCAATATCCTCTCCAAACGGAACAATGACCTCTCCATCCTTAAGAATAGCCTTGACTTTGCCTTTCTTCTCTACACCTTCTGCTTGCTCCGATTCCATCTCTACTCCTCCCTCCAATTTGATCCTACACAAACCGAGAGGGGATTCTAGACTTTTCCTTTTTCACTAGTCCGTTAAAATCTTTCCTCGTGAAGATTCCTTTCTCACTTATTATGGCGTCAACATATTTTAATGGGGTAACATCGAAGGCCGGGTTCATAACCTCAACGCCTTCAGGAGCTATTCTCACAGAGTCAATAATGGTCACTTCATCTGGGCTTCGCTCCTCTATCGTTACATCTTCTGATCGTCTTGACAGATCAAAGGTTGATGTTGGAGCAGCAACATAGAATGGGACACCGTTCTCCTTTGCCAAGACCGCAACGATGTAAGTTCCTATCTTGTTTATTACAGCGTCTTGGACAATTCTATCCGCTCCGACAATAACTTTGCTTATTAAACCCTTAGACATAAGGTATCCGGTTGCATTGTCCGTAATCAAAGTTACGGGTATTCCTTCACGCATGAGCTCGTAGGCTGTAAGCCTCGCACCCTGCAACCTAGGTCTGGTCTCGTCAACGAAGACTTTAATTCTCTTCCCTTCACCCCAAGAAACTCTTACAATTGCGAGGGCTGTTCCATAGTCAACTGTCGCAAGTTTTCCAGCGTTGCAATGTGTCAAGATTGTGTCGTGGTCTGCTATTAGGCGGGATCCGTTCTTGCCTATCTTATAGTTTGCCTCAACGTCCTCCTCAGCCATCTTTTCCGCTTCACTTATTACAGCGCGCCTCACAAATTCAACATCGCCCTCAGTCTTTTCAGCTCTGCTCATAACCCTTTTCACAGCCCAAAAGAGGTTGACGGCTGTAGGTCTTGTCTTGAGTAGGGCATTTGCGGAGCGTTCTAAATCTTTTAGAAGGTTCTCTTTAGTTTTAGCCTCCGAGTGATAAGCCGTCAGAGCCAAACCATAGGCTGCTGCGACACCTATTAAAGGGGCGCCTCTAACCTTCATCTCTTTAATGGCTGAAGCAACTTCTTCGCAGTCTCTAAGTTCAATCTGAACCTCTCTATGGGGAAGAGATGTCTGATCAATCGTGATGACGGCGCCCTCTCTCCACTCAATCGTTCTCATGAATTTAGCCACCAAACCTTAAGCAACGCCTATCTAAGGAGAATAAAATGCAAGCACAGTTAATAATGCTTTTTCAACCAGTAAAAAAAGATAAGCATCGAGGCTTAAAGAATGGTTTCTGATGCTTTGTGGACTAATTATGCGGATGGAATAACGAATTCGCTGTTTTTGTCCTTGAATTGATGAAAGAGGCAAGAATTTGGCTCCCTTAACCAAATCTGGAATAAGGCTGAAAATCGCCCAAAATGAAAAAAGAAGCAAAAATCAACTAATTCTAATAATTAATCCATAAAGCAGCGCTTTTTATCTGGTTCTCAGAAGTCTACTCGACATCTACGAATACCTGAGACAAATACCTACTAGAGTAACGCTTACGGCCTTTCTTCTCTCCTCAAAATCGCATCCACAAAACTGGCTAAATACACAATTTAGCCTAAGGGTCTATGGATAACTTTCAAAATGTGTTATCACTGTAACTTAGTGCTCGCGCGCATAAACCATTGAGAACAATAATGTCTAAGGAGATATTTGTAATTTACTCGTATGTAAGGGAGACGCAAAGGTCTATAACTGAACGAACCTCTACTCATATATCATCCTATTCATTTTAAAACTTTTCAGGATGTTTCGGACCGCATTCTCGTATCAGCGGACAACGCCGCACTAGGGCTTCAGCGAAAAAAGGCAAGAGAACCTAGTCCAGTAATAGCGGTCCAGAGCCGCAGAAAAGTCGGCTATCAAATCATCTTCTTTTGAGGGCATCTCTATTATCCTCGATAAGAGTTTTTCACTTTTTTCTGTTGGAAAACCAGTGTCAAAAGAATATGCTGTTATATCATTCCACATACTTACAAGAACCTCTTCTTGAGTCGTCACAAGATATTCAGGACGACCCGTTCTTGGATTTGGTCTTAGCATCCCTTGTTTTATTGTCTCTTCTTCTCTTTCTTTTATTCCGTAAACCAGCTCATACTCCATTTGCTTGGTTTCAGGTGGAAACAACAAAGCTTTCAAGGAAGCAGGCAGAGTTTTACCTTCTTGAATCAGCTTTATGATTTGTTGTTTCAGCTCCTCATCCAGTTCCATTTTTTTCTACACCACTCAAAGTTTTATCCTCCTTCCTTTGTCTTTTTTATGTTCTTCTTTTTCCTGAAGCCGCGCATCATATTTTTCCAATGCTTCGTCAGCTTGCTTATGAATGAAGTCTAAGGCACTGTGATAAGGTGTGCTCATCTCTCTAATAGCAGTGTCAAGTATCTCATACTTTTCTCTTGGAATTTCGATGTATTCGGACTCTTCGTTCAGAAACTTTAGTCTCCATCTCACGGCGTCACGCATAAACTCCTCTCTTGTCATGAAGCCTAAATGCTTGTTCTCTTCTATGAAGTACTCAATCTGAGCCAGCAGTTCTGTGGGGAGTACTACTGATTGGTTTAGCGTGGCTTCTATGGCATCTTGGTATGTTTGCATCTTGCCCGTCTGCGCCATCAACTCTCCTAATAACGCCGTCAGTTTTTGGTGCACATCGTCTGAGATTCTAAGCGTTTTCATGAACCTCACATCTAAAGTATTACAAGTGTGATTAGTGGAATTAGGTTAAGTCTTTCGTAGTATACCAAGTATCCTCAAAACACCAAGGAGTCAGGGCAAATAAAAGTCAAAATCGGATTCACTATCGAACCAAGCCTCCTACAAGAAATAGACAGGCTCAGAGGTATAACAAAACGCAGCACCTTCATGGAGCACCTCCTAAAGCTCGGAATAAAAACCTACAAAAAAGAAAACCGAACAGCCCAGCACACGCCACAACCACGCACAAGAAGAGGCGATGACAATGGAAGTTGAAGAACTAACCCTAACGAGAGAACTGGCTGACGCAGAAGTTAAAGCCTTAAAGCAAGCTGTCAGGCAAAACGCCAAACTTGCCAAAGAACAACTTTTCAAAGACCAGATGAAAGTCTACGGATTCTTCAACAAGCACGGCGGAAAACTCATCGACATCTGGCAATCATTCCAAAAAGCAGGACTAAACGCAGACGGCGACCCAAAGCTTGCGATTTGCCGTGCAGACGCAAAAGAATGCTTCTGCCAGAAACACGAAGACGGAAGCGCCATATTCACAGTTGACAGAACAGTAAACTACTGGGACCAGCCGAGAAAAACGCTCAGTCTTTTCCAAACCCTCAGCGACCTGACGCGGGATCTCTTCAATCACCCCTTTTCCAGAACGCAACCCCATCTTGTACACTTCCCAAAGCTCTTGAGGAACACCATGCGCACCCAAAATCAAACGCATCCTACCCCCCATTCTCTATAAGCCCAGCAACACCACACGCCACATGGACAAGAGACTCAACAGAAAAGTAACCAGTAGCACGATCGTACTCAACGGATTCATTCAAAACAGGAATATAGAACCCCTTTGATATCCGCTCACCACGACCCTCAAAACTCAATCCCGTGATGCCAACACTCTTAAGCGACGACCAATCATACCCCTAATCAATCAAAATACCTAAAACAATGATTATTAACAGAAGCCTTCATAATTTTCCAAAACATTGACTACGAAAAACACCTTCCGTTATTTCCTACTATAAGAACACCCCATTGGAACGAAGCCCAGTGAGACGGTAGACGCGTGATTTTTTTACAACCAAGTTTTGAGCTTGTTCTAACCTCATTTTTGATTTTCTACGAATCTTCGTCTTTGCTGCTTAGGTGAACTAATTTCAACTGTTTACTGTTGACAGTGAAAGAAAAGGTGTTTTCCGAAACCCCTGTAGTTTGTGTTACAGGCTTGAAGCTGGGCGTGTCAACTTCTATTGTGTCTTGATTATTATAGGTTCTCAGTTTCTTTCTTTTATATAACGGGGTTATCCTCCGTGAATTATGGGGATGAAAACGATTTCGTCTTTGTCTTTTAGTTCAGTTTCCAGCCCTTTCAGTAAATGGATTTCTATGCCGTT
>CAYSEL010000034.1:0-2875 GCA_964430035.1 uncultured Candidatus Bathyarchaeia archaeon | reverse complement strand
GTTCATTATCTATTTGGAGGGCTTGTCAACGGGATCAGTCAAACCTAAATATGAAAGCATGGGTCCTGTATGACGGTGGTTGGTAAAAAATTTACTTGTCGCTCAAACATAACTACTAAAGTGGTCGTCGGAATGGAAGGTCTGCAAAGAATCTTGGTGACGTTAATACTGGCGGTTGCCATTGTGAGCGCCTTTGCCTATGAGGTTTATCTGAAAACTCAAAGGTCCATCATTATGATGGCTACAACCACAAGCACTTATGACTCTGGATTGCTTGATTATCTGATGCCGCACTTTGAGAGCAGATACAATGCCGAAGTCTACATCATTTCAGTTGGCACTGGACAAGCAATAGAGATCGCTAAGAGGGGCGACGTGGATTTTGTCCTAGTCCATTCTAGGCAGCTTGAGCTAGATTTCATCAATAGTACCTATGGCATCCATAGAGTCGGAGTAATGTATAACGATTTTATAATAATTGGTCCTGTGGATGATCCGGCTGAAATAGAGGGTTTGACAAATGCAACAGAAGCTTTTAGGAGAATTGCAGACGAAGGGTCAAAGAGTAAGGCTATATTTATTTCCCGCGCAGACAAATCTGGCACAAACATGTTAGAGCTAAGCATATGGAACAATTTGGGAATAACGCCTTCTAACAAAACTCAGACATGGTATCTAGAGGCTGGCACGAACATGGGGGCGCTGTTACGTATGGCTAACGAGAAGAGGGCTTATACACTTACGGATAGGGCTACGTGGCTGTCATTCAAAAGACAGTTGGCAAATCTAAAAGTTCTAGTTCAAGGCGACGTTATTCTGATTAATCCATACGCAATGATTCTTGTTAATCCGGAAAAGTACCCGAAAAGAAACTATAAGGGAGCGCTTATGCTGGTTAAATGGATGATTTCTGAGGAAGGCCAAAACCTCATAGAAAATTTCACTAAAGAAGGCGAAGCCCTATTCAAACCAGTAGCCCGCAACATTGAATTAGCCCATATACTTGGCTTTTCAAATCAAGAGGAGGAGCTATCATGGTATGATTCCCAAAAAATCTAGATTCTTTACTAAGTCTCATTGTTGAGATGCCGCTTCACCTTTTTATAAACTTAAACGTAATCTTAAGTGGTGAAAGATTGATGATTGACACTACTTTTTGGGAAGAGGTTTTGAACATAACCTTGCTGTCTCTAAGAGTTTCGGGAACGTCGGTTCTGATAGGCGCATTAATAGGGATACCTATCGGAACATTTTTGGGTCTCAGAAGATTTAGGGGAAAAGAGACATTGATACGTTTTATGGATATAATACTAAAGAGCACAATAAACACGTTTATGGGGTTGCCGCCCGTTGTTGCTGGGCTGGCAGTCTACCTCCTCCTAACAGTCTCGGGACCCCTCGGCTTTCTAGGGCTACTTTATACTCCTACAGCTATGATGATAACCCAGCTCATAATTGTTGTTCCGATAATTATCGGTGTTACAATGTCAGCTGTTGGAAGCGTTGAAAGAGCAATAAGGGAGAAAGCCCTTTCGCTTGGCGCGACGGATCGCCAAGCAGCTTGGATGATCTTGAGAGAAGCTCGAACGGGCGTAATGACCTCAATTATCGTAGCTTTCGGGGCGGCAATATCAGAGGTTGGTGGCATAATGATCACGGGGGGAAACATTAGATGGGTGACGCGGACTTTGACAACTGCCATCGTCGTTGAAACTGAGCTTGGTAACTTCAGTCTAGCCCTTTCGCTTGGGATTATTTTGTTGTCCATAGCTTTCACGATAAACCTCATTTTGACCCTTATCCAAATAAAGGGGGAGAAGAGATAGTTGCCCATCATTGAAGCCCAAAACCTCTATAAGGAATATTCTAGAAGACAAGTTTTGAAGGGCGTATCCTTTACAGTTCAGAAAGGAGAGATCTTTGTTATCGTTGGTCCCAACGGCGCTGGGAAAACAACCCTTCTTCGAATACTTGACTTGCTTGAGGATCCAACAAGCGGAAGAGTTCTGTTTGATGGTGAAGTTGTTGACTTTTCTGCAAAAGATAAGACTGCTTTACGTAGAAGGATAGGCATGGTTTTCCAGCAGACAGTGCTCTTCAACATGAGCGTCTTTGACAATGTGGCATACGGCTTAAAGATCAGAGGTGAAAAGAGCATGAACATTGAGCAAAAGGTCAGGGATACATTAAAGCTTGTTCAACTGCAAGACTTTAAACAGAAAAACGCTTTATCCTTGTCAGGTGGAGAAGCACAAAGGGTGGCATTAGCTCAGGCGCTTGCCGTTGAACCAGAGTTATTACTCCTAGATGAACCAACCGCAAATTTAGATCCAAGAAACGTTTCAATAATTGAGGAGGTTCTTTCGCACATAAACAGGGAGAAGAAGATAACGATAGTTATGACAACCCATAACATGTTTCAAGCAGAGAACTTGGCGCACCGGGTTGCTGTGCTTAACGAAGGAAAGATGGAAGGGATTGGCTCGTTTCAAGAGATTTTTGGTAAGCCATCCAAATCCATCAAGAATTTCGCTAGACTTGAGAATGTCTTCTTCGGCGTCTCAGAGATTTCTAATGAAGGCACTTCGGTCATAGACATCGGTGACGGTTTGAGGCTTGAAGCTTCCTTTAGGAAGACAGGGTATACCACGGTTCACATACCGCCCGAAGACATTATTCTTTCAACTCACCCAATAGTCTCAAGTGCCAGAAATACCTTCGAGGGCAGAATAACTCAAATATCCGACATGGGATCCATCGTTAAGCTTAAGGTAAGAGCGGGTAAAGACTTCGTTGTGCAGATAACGAAGCGGTCATTTAACGAGATGCAACTTAACATTGATTCAAAAGTTTTCTTAGCCTTCAAAGCTTCATC
>CAYSEL010000033.1:0-2712 GCA_964430035.1 uncultured Candidatus Bathyarchaeia archaeon | reverse complement strand
TTTCTTTGATCGCAAAATACCTTACCCTTAGAGTAGGTGGAGCGAAACTTTACCAAGAAAAAGGTGTGCCTATTGCTTTAGGCTTCTTCTTCGGCTACATGACAGCATGGTTCATACTTGGAGCATGTCTCTGGCCCATCTGGCATATGATATTCAAGTATCCCTACAACCATTGGCTGCACCTTGCACCCTAAAAAACCCACATTTTTTTTCAATACGGCAACAACTCTTCCGCATCTTTATTTTTGACGCATCGTTCCTTTCGCAGCAAATTTTTATTAGATCTTAAGCATAATTATGTATTTAAATGCTCCATTTCCAATAATCCATCCATCTTCTTCGGCAACAATAAAGGTCTCTGGAAACCTCTCATATAATTTCATGAAGCTTTCAGGAATAATTCTCAGAGAGACATGCTCTATTAATATAGACTACTTCGTTAAGATCTTCAGGTTTAAACCTTCTTAATGCGAAATTGATCTGCATTCTTATTCAGCTTTTGAAATTCTAGCAATTCTTGGAGGATGATAAAAAAAGGTCTTCTTTATTCGGCAGCCTTCACGTCTTGCACAGTCATATTTCCATAGTGATCAGAGAATCTTTCCCGTTGCTTCCAGTTATTTCTAAAGCTTTTTAACCCCCCCATTAGATGTTCTGGCTAATTCAAGGTTTGATGTTTCAGGGATAGAAGACTGTGGAATTATTGAGAACCTATGATTTTTGTCTGTTGAAGAATAGATGCTAAACGGTGAACCATTAATCCACCGATGCTGAAGTTTTTCTAGAGACTTTTCCAGCATGTTAACTCTCTGAATTTAGCGACAGCATTATGAAACTCTGTTGCCTAACCCATTGAACATTCAGCTACGAAAACCATTGTCTTATCCATCTTTGCAACCCTTGCCGCATTGTCCAAGCATTTGCAGGAATTCGATAATGAAGCATCATGGGGAAACCTCCTAGGCTGATGAAAGTTATGTCTGCACGGATTTGTACTAGGACCTCTGCAGACCTCATCCGCAACCCTGGACAGATTCCATAAATGCCTCAATGCCTACTGAAAAAGATCTTCACCACTTCTGACATTTTGTTCAAAACTATGTTCACGGAAGTCGACTCCCGTAAGGCGATACGCCTCGATCGCATCTTCGAAGACAGGGTTCCATGCAATCGATCCATTCTCAGCCTTCGAGCCTAGGCTTAGCTTTAAATTCTGATGTATAGTTTCAATGCTCGAAATTCCATGGAGTGATGCTGCTAAGGTTCCACCGTAACATAAAAACGGATGAGGCTTAACAGCTCCGACGACAATCTGTCCGCCTCGGCATGTCTCTTCTCCAAACTTATGTTTGTTCCTCTCAGTATTTTCCAATAGCCACGCATTCGCCAGTTCAGCAGTCTTGGTTTAGAACCTTGACATTTAAGAGGATTTCGGGGCTGAGAACCTCAGTTGTACTTTCTATCGAATAAGTGCGAAATGGATCATATGCAACTATAACGACGAGATTTTCTTCACTAATCACTGCTGAGCCCTGCTCCTTCATGATTGTTGAGACCGCAAGGCTGTTCAACACTATACCATATCTCTTTCTGCAGAGATGAGCTGGAAAGCGAACAGACACCTTGGGCGGGAGACCTCTATTCATAATCTTTAGAGCAGGTTTATTTCTTGTCCCAATAGCTTACGCCTTTTCGCCTAACGTCTATTATCTGATCATACTCAATTTTCATTTGAGTCTCATAATGTCTCTTGGCCAAGCGTCAGCAACATCCTCTATACTAGATATATCCCTAGAAGAATATCGAGGAATCTTCGTTGCATTGTTCAATCTACTTTACGGCTTAGCCTGCTTTGCTGGGTTGCTGCTAGACGGCTACCTATCAGATGTCACGGTAAGCCTTTACGGTTTAACAGTAGGCTAGCAGATAGTCTACATAATCTCTGCATTTGGACGTCTATTCGGCGGGCTTTTCCACACCTTGAATGAATCTTTAAAGAAACGGTGAAAGGACGGCTTCTCTAATTGCTTGTGCATTTGATAAGATTCTCCACTTTGATTCGCATTACCGGGCATATGTCTAGTTGTGATTGCTAAGAAACAAGATGTATTTTATGTCATAGCATTATTCTCTTGGGTAACTTTTCCTTACAGTGGCTGAACTAACGTTTTTCTGCGAAAGATATAAATTGTTTCGAATATAGGAAATATTGGATAGTTATGAAAAAAATTTTGATATATATTCTGGTCCTTTGCAGTTTACTTGCACTTCCAGGTGTAGCTCTTGTCTCAGCCCAAGGTAGCAGTTTGTCAGATATTTTCTCCGAATTGATCTCAAATCCAATCGTCATGATTGTCTTTCTCCTTCAGATAGGGATAGGTTTCGGTCTCGGATACTTTACGATGAAAGCGTTAAAGTATATACTTGCAATATTCGCCCTCTTGGTTGCCGGTGTTCTCCTCAACATATGGCAATTTGGGACTCTGGCAAATTTCTTTGAAAGATCCGGAATAGATTGGACTCAACTTTTGTCAATGATTCAATCCGTTTTTTCAGCCTTGGGGATTCTATCAGTTCTTCCGTTGGGGCTTGGTTTTTGTCTAGGCATCGTCGCTGGCGCAATTAGGAAATAATAATGTTTTTAATTGGTTATAAGATTGCAAGTACCCCTCAGTTTTTAATTAAGAACATCCAAACAAGATACACGTGAAT
>CAYSEL010000032.1:0-5347 GCA_964430035.1 uncultured Candidatus Bathyarchaeia archaeon | reverse complement strand
CATGAAACTTTCGAGTCGGTACTCAAGAAACTCGCAGATGAGAACCCAGCGGTCCGCAGAAGGTTAAAGATGTCTTGACTAGGAAGACTACTCATTTTAGGATTTCGTGGAGATAAATTTTCATCGGACCGATTTTTCCACCGTAATTACCTGCTGAGATCCTGACAACACTTGGAACCTTGACTGCAGCCTTTATCCCTTCAGCCATAGCTCTCTTCACACGCTCCAAGCTGAGACCATTAATCACAATTTCATAAACGCAGTTAGCATTCTTTGTAACTTGAGTTTCTGGTAGATTCTCTCTTAACGTAGGACAGAAGGGATGATTTGTCGATGCAGGAAGCTTATACTTTAGAGATCCAACCTTTGAACCAGACCTACAGACACCCCCTGGAAATGGAAGTATGACGCTGTCCACATTTCGGAGTATGGCGCTAACTGACTTCTCCGCGGCTTTAAGACCTGAATCTCTGTCCTTAGCGAAGATGAGGAAGTTTCCTCCAGCTGCAGCCTTCTTAACGCCGAAGCTGTTTTCAACAATGAACTCGCCTTCCATGACTGGTATGCGCCAAACCTTTCTACCTGCGATTTCATCCTTCCTCTGGAACCCATCGCCGAAGAACCTCAAGCTTCTGCCAACCTTCAACCTCCGCACGGCTTCAGGAAGAGCGTCAAAAGCTGATGTTGTCGGGCATGTCATAATGCATTGTCCTATTCTTCCAACCATCTGTTTCTTGAGATCTTGTCTTGTTTGATGGTATATTTGTATGAGGGCTCCCACTCTTCCGTCAGGAGTCTCTTTAGGTGATACCATACCCTCCACACCCGCTTCGGCTGGAGACCCTATGATTGATGAGGCGAACCCAGTTGCAACATTAGCGGCTGTAAAAGCCCACTTTTCGTTTTCAGCGGTGATGAGTATCCTTCCAACCCACATCTCAAAGAGCTCAGCGAATGTATCTTCAATCTCAACTCCGTCCAAACTGAACAGTCCCGTCACCTCCAAAGTGACATGGCTAAAACCAGCCAGATTAAAGGTTTCATAGATTTAAGAATAAATGATGAAGAATTTGCTATTAAGTCTTAGGAAAACTAATCCTTCCTGCTCCTAATATTTTTGCAGCCTTCATTGCAAGCCATGAGGCGGCTATTGAAGTTGTTCAAGGTTTCAGGTATTTGTGGTAGCCCTCGTGCCAAAGGTAATACTGAGATTTTGCTTGATACGGCCCTTAACAAGTTCGACGAGGCATTCTTTAAAACCGAGAAAATACCGTTACGTGAATATATATTGAAGCCATGTCTCTCTTATGGATACTGCATTGAGAATGGAAAGTGCTGCATAGAAGATGATGTGACTAATATAATGATTCCGAGGCTTTTTAGGATTTCTTGCACTGCATTTTGGTCTATTCTGAGATAGGACGATTACGCGGAAAGGCAGCGTGCTTATATGATTGAGTATGAAAAGATAAGTGAACCAAGCTAACTTATGATGTTAGGGAGGCGACCTTCACCTGTTTTACTCCCTTCTTGGCCATGAGTTCTTGGGTTAAGCTTTGCACTGCTTGGTTTTGGCAGTCAGGAGTTCCTATGCAAAAAACTTTGAAATCCGAAGACTCAAGGAGATTTCGCGATGGAAGTTCTTATTTATGAAGGCTTAAGGAGTCAAAAATACAACGGGCGATTTCTGGCTTTGTGACGCTATAGTAAACCCATCTCCCTTCCTTTCGTTTCTTTATTAATCCCGCATTGTTCAATATCCCTAGATGGTGGGAAGCTGTGGGCTGAGTTAAGCCTAAAGCAATCATAACTTCGCAGACGCACATCTCCCTGAATTCCAGGAGTTTTAGAATTCGCAGCCTAGTCTCATCGGCCAGTGCCATGAAAACCTTGCTCAGTTCATGAACTGTTTCGACAGGTGCAACCTCGTCAGCAATCTGTCTCAATTCAACAGCGTATTTCGAAGCATCCTCAGCTGGACAGACACTTGAACTTACTAATCTAGCGAGTCTTTTATCGAGATCGGGTTTTGACATTCTTTATCCTAATCCTTCTAGTACATTCAAATTCTGTATAGTTGTTCTTGACCTGCTTCGCACATTTTCGATCTGCTTGGCATTCATTCAGTGGTGCGGATTCAACTTTTATTTTCATACTGCCTCACTTCTTCGGTGTCGATGCTCTTTTTCTTGATCTCGAGAAACTAAAGTAGTTTCTCGTCTTCTTTTGGCTTCTTCTCCTTCGCATCTCTCTCTGATATGCTTTCTTTCCTTGCAGCCTCTTTTATGTGTCGAATGATTTCCGCCTCTTTTTCACTTAGTTCAGGTCTCCATGGTTCTGTTATCTTCATGGTGATCTCTTGGCATATTGGAGGTTCTGGCCACGCACCCGGATCATAAAGAGTGTATCCCATGAACTCTGTAGGTCTTTCTTGTATGCAAGACCAGACAGCTTTCCTGACATTATCTGGATCCATGCCGAACTTGGGGTTGTCCTCGGAGATCAAGTTAACGATCATGACCTGCTTTCTGAATCTCTTTATAGCCTCAAGAGAAATATTCGGCAGATATGGACTCTGCGCTTTTGCGCCGATTATTGTTCGCCTCTTATCTCTTGCAACCCCGTTCTTTACAAGATTTATCAGCGCATCGGCGGGGAGGTGCCCTTGAGACTCCCTCCAGCAAAGAACGATGTAACGGATGTTAGGATTGGCGACTACATTCGCGACGATTTTCTCTATGCCTATATTCTCTGTCTGCAATGTCCCAGCGAGAGCTGCATCACTCTCTATTGCTACCTTCACAAGTTTCACCAGCTCGGGTGGAACCTTGAAGTCGTAAGTGTCGAGTATTGCCACCACCGCTACTGGAGAGTAATCGTTTCCGCGTAGATAGCGTCCCTCCTCCGGAGGGTAGTTATCAGGAGGTTCAACCTTTCTGATTTCATAACCGGTAATCTGTATCGCTCTTTCTGGACATCGCACTTCACAAGCTCGGCATGCAAAACAGTTGTTTTCAGCAACAACCTTAGAAAATTTTCTTCCATCCTCCTCTCGCAACTCAAAAACGCTTTCTGGACAGACATCGATGCATGTTCCGCAGCCAGTACATTTTTCTACATCGATCTTGATATTAACCATCATTTATCTTCCCGTTTAGTTGCTGTGCGCTACCTAAAGATTTGCCTTCTCAATGACTATTTCTGTTATTTTCTTCACGTCTCCTTGGTATATGTCCAGCGTCGGCACCTTTTGCAAATACTTGGATATGTCAATCTCGTAGTCGATTCTTTTTCCCGCCTTCTCCAACACTTTTGAGGCACATCTGTTGCCGCAGCCGTTTATCACAATATTCTTTTGTGCCTTCTCTGCAATGTCTAAGTGGGGCTTCGAATCTGCAGCCACAGCAGTCGTACAACACATCCGCGCCTTATCTAGGTTAGTGAGTAGAACTCCCACTAAGTGTCCTACCTGACCCACATTTGCAGCCCCATCGCAAACCCAAACTACGTTTTCGTGTTCAGCAACCTTGTAGCAAAGCGGAAGTATCTTGGGTTCAACGGTTTTTTCTTCTGGCACTCCAGAGTTCACCTCCTTTTTTGGTACTTATTCTTTAATTTGCAATTTCACATGGGGAACAACTGCATTTTTTAATGTGTTCGAGACGGTACAATTTTCTTCAGCCAGTTGAACTAGCCTTTCTAGTTTTTCACGGTCCTCATCATCTGCTTTAATTGAAACTATTATGTTAAGCGTTACAAATGATGCGGGATGTTCATTATACTCTTTGGTTCCAGTTATATCCATGTTAACGCTTTTCAGACCCAATCTCATTTTTTGGCCAATTCTCGATATGTTAGTCATGAGGCAAGCTCCCAAAGCCGCCAAGAATATCTCTGTAGGCGCTGGACCAAGATCGTTGCCTCCTTCCTCCTTTCCAGAATCAATTACTATAACGTGATGCCTCATCTTAATCTCGGAACACACTCCCCCTTTCCAAGTGAGCTTAGCGTTTAGCTCTTTCTTAACATTCTCCTTTTTGATCATTATGCAGATCGCCTTCACTTATTGTTAGAGTCTTAATTGTCAGCCATTACTTGTTTAGGCCTATCTTGCAGCCACACACCTCACCTGATGAGCCCAGTGGGCTACGCCAAACCTTTTATGCAGTATCCCTATTCCTTGTAACGTGGCTGTGTTCATTCTTCTAGGATAGTTTTCACAATAAGCTCTTTTGCCCTCTTCACTTCATCGGCGGAAATGTATTTCTCAAGACCTAGGTTTTTGCCGATGTCGGTGTGTAAGGCTTTCTTTTTCATGCCTATATCTCTGGCCAGCACGATGCTTTTGGTAATCTTGAACCCAGCAGCCTCTATAGTCTTTCGGCCGCATTCAAATGGGCAACCGTCCACAGTGATAATCTTCTTTGCAGCTTTGGACTTTCCTAAGACAGGTTTCACCTTTAATGGTACTGAGGGCAAACATCCGATAGCTACTTTTTCTAGGCCAAGCTCTTTAACCGCTTCCAAGCACGCTAGGGCATTGGTTATTCCTGTATTCGACAGTCCTCCAAAACAGGAGAATACTATGCACTCGTGGGTTGGCATACCTTCCTGCCACTCTTTCTCCTCTACCATCTCACACTTCCTCCTCTATTTTCATTCACGCCAGCAGGTTAATTTCCTATCACTCAAATTCATTTTCTATACGCTTCCACCCAAAATTCCACAGCTTAATTTGCATATACATGTGCCAGCTAATCTTTTTGCTAAGTGTTTATCTAACTATCAAGACAGAGCAATGTGCATATCTAGCAACTTTGTCACTAACGCTGCCGAGCAAGAAACCTATGGCTGGATTTAAGCCTCTGCTGCCTAAAGCTATTAAGTCGTAGTTTTCATTTTTGGCAATGTCAAGTATAATTTTCGCTGGGCGTCCAACTTCAACTCTCTCGTCTACCTTTAACTCCTTCACATGCTTGGCTGCAGCGGAAACAATGAGCTCTCCTATTTTCCTGGCGCCATCACTCGTCAAGTAAGGATAAATTGTTTGGGCTACATTAAGAAGAGTGACCGTTGCGTTGTATTTCAAGGCCATCTGAACCGTATGCTCTATTGCCTTCTGTGCATGTTTCGAACCGTCAACCGCCACTAATATCTTGGATATCCTTCTTCCTCCCTTGACTATGAGGACCGTGCATTCAGCGTGTCTACAGACTTTTTCAGCGACACTGCCTAAGGTGAAGTCTTCAATTTCACTTGTGCCGCGGCTGCCGACTACGATCAGGTCAGATTTTTTCTCTTTAGCCACTTTCAATATTGTTTCAGCTGGATCGGTAAACTGCTCAAG
>CAYSEL010000031.1:0-7225 GCA_964430035.1 uncultured Candidatus Bathyarchaeia archaeon | reverse complement strand
GTTTAAATGGGATTTTTGGCAGCTCAACCTTATGTTTCAACGTTTCTAACTCTTCTCGGCATCTCTCATTGATAGCTTTGCATATATGGTGCATTAACTCTTCAGCAACTTTCATAACTCCTTCGGCATCTGTAAAAGCTTCCTCTATATCAATTGATGTGAACTCAGTGATGTGCCTTCTCGTATGGGATTTTTCAGCCCTGTAAGCAGGTCCTATCTCAAAAACCTTCTCAAAACTTATAACGAGCTCTTCCTTATACAGCTGAGGGCTTTGAGCAAGAAAGGCTTCACGGTCAAAATAGACTATTGGGAATAGAGCGGCTCCCCCCTCAGTCGCCGAAGCAATAATTTTAGGTGTATTAACCTCTAAAAAACCGTTCTGAGATAGGAATTGACGGGTTGCCTCCAAAACTGCATGTCTAATCTTAAAGATCGCTTGGTTCCTATCGCTGCAGAGGTCTAAAGCTCGTGAGTCAAGTCTAACGTCAATATCTGCAGGGGTTCTACCAGTTATGTCAATTGGAAGAGGATGCTTGGCTACGCTTAAGACCTTAATGACTTTGGGCACCAACTCAACTCCCTTCGGCGCTTTATCCATTTTCCTTACGACGCCTTTAACTCCGATGCAGTCTTGCCTATGCAGACTCTCCGACTTTTTCAGAGTTTCTTCATTAACTTCATCCTTTGAGACCGTGACCTGAACCTTTCCTTTTTTGTCCTGTAAAACGATGAACCTTATCCCGCCTAAATCTCTGATTTCTCTTACCCAACCGAGAACCGTAACGTTCTGACCGTCCAGTTCGGCGTGAATATCGGTTGAATAATGGGTTCTACGCCAATCTTCTAAAATCTCAGTCTTCATCCTGAAAATCCGCCGTTAATCTGCAAATTCTATTCTTAAAGTGATTCCATACGCATTCTTCGCTATCGTCTTAAAAGCCTTTACGTATCTAGAGGTTTGTCTCCGTTCTTTCCCGCTGAGAATTACTCTTGTCTCAGTCGTTCCATCTGGCAACCATATCCTATTTATCGTGAGGATGCTCATCGGAGCAAAGAGATCTTCAAGAAACTTCCTCTCATCTGAGTTGTATTCTAGAACCCTTATTGTCTTTTTGGTTGTTCGTTCTAGATGCTTTATTATTTTTCCGCCATAGCTTAAGATTTTAGCAATATCTCCTTGACCTACAAAAACAGCTATGACCCCATCAGCTTCAAGTGCCTTGTGAAAATACATATCTTGTAGAGGCGGATACCGTTCCTCAAGAGAGACAAGTAAGCGTCCTATTTCTAAATCTAGGTGGCTAATCTCGCCCTTCTCAAGTTTTTTCTTGCATCTGGAACATAGGATTCCGCTTCTTAAGCAGAACTGGCATAACTCCGCTTTCACGGCGGTTTAGACCCTCCCAAAAAAAGGAGGTGCGATGGAACATTGTCTCTGCAGTCCCTCAGTTTTTCTTCATCGTGTTAAAGTTATCTCTATTGTGCTGACATTTGTGGACGTTTCGCCTCCTTCGCCGACTTGGAGCTGTTCTGTTCCAATGGTTATATTGCCTATTTTGACGTCGGGTAGGAATCTCCGCCTCGTAATTTCGACGACATCGACTGCTCTGCTTATCGCCCGTCCTCTAGCCTTAATGTTTACTTCTTTGGCTCCGCCGTGGAAAAGAGTTATGCATGCCAAGACATAGTTCATCACAGGCTTACGTCCAATCAATACTGAATTGTTCTCCGTCAATTTCACCGCCTCACTCCTTTGTTTCTTTCTTATGCTGTAGACTTATGCTCTTCCTCCATCAATAAATATCTTACGGTATACAGCGCCAAACACGTGACACCTAAGAACCAAAAGATATATATTGCCTCTTTCTAGTTGGGAGAAAGAATATTAGTAGTCGTGAGATGGAAGGAATTGCCGATTGTCGACCCGTTCAAAAGGAGCCTAGCGCAGAAGAAAAGGCTATACATTAAAATCTGCAGAGAATGTGGGGTGAGAAATGCTCCCACAGCGAAGAAATGCAGAAAATGTAGAAGCAAAAACTTACGTTGGAAGAAGAGGGAAAAAACCCGTTAGCTACCTTCTAGGCGAAAAATTACATCTTAAGTATCATTTCAATGGGAAAGTTTTCCGGGGTGCTTAGCACTTCTTTCCAAGAGTCGCCTACTGTAATCATTACGAATATGCCGGAAACTTCAGCCCTAGCTTTCTTCACAAGGTTCAACAATGCAGACTGGGTGTCTCCACTCTTCACGATATCGTCGACTATGAGGACACTATCCTTCTTCTTAATAGAGTCACGTGGAATATAAAGCGTCACCGTGTAACCTGAACCGGCTAAAGTATAGGTTTCTTCAAGAAAGGATGAAACTCCGACCTCTTTAGTTGACTTAGCGACTACGAGGTTTACAGCTAGAACATTAGCAACCATCGTCGCCAAAGGGACACCGTCAACCGCCGCCGTCAAAACCTTTGTGACCCTCTTCCCAGCGAACTTCGCAAGAGCGTAATTTGCAGCTTGCCTCAGCAGGTTTATGTCACCAATTATAGATGTGTTGTCGAAGTATCCTTTGCTGTCAAATTTTATTCTTCTTTGAAGCTCCGTCTCAAGACCCACAATTTTGTGAAGAGTCTCCCAGAGGTTACGTGCTCGTTGCGTGTTTGGCAGAACATGCCCCTTGACATATCTGCTTAAAACAGTTACGGGCAGACCAGTTTTAGTTGACAAGTCTCGATACGTGAAATGTTTCACGTTCTTTGCTGTTCTAAGTAGTTCAACTGTCGCGAGCCGAAACTTTAAATCATCTATATGACTTGACATATATATGTATACCACTTCCGTATAATTCAATATGAGACAAACTTATTTTTTATACAAGAATCTATTAACATCATTTTATTTATCCTTTTTCATTAGCCTGTGGCAATTAAGGGTAAATCTAATACTTACACCCATTTCATTAATGGCTAAAAAATGCAGAGGGCGAAACAAATTTAAGTTAAATCTTTCTCCTATTCCAAAATGCCTAAATTGAGCAGTGATACAAAAACATGGAAAAGAAGGCGTTCAAAACTTATGAGTGAAAAAGAAACAAGAGAGGAGAAGGTGAAAGTCATATACAAGCCGGCGAAAGAAATAGTTATACTTGACTGTTTCCAGTTCTCGAATGACCGGCTAAGCCAGATGTTCGCAAAGATAATACATTCAGGTCTACCAGTCATGGCGCAATGGGCTGAGGGAGTGCTTTTCATCTATTTTCCTTTGGCGCCTGACACGAACGACCTTATGGATAACTATCTTAAGGGCAGAGTCTTTTGGGGCTCAGTTAACTTCACCTTGATGCCTAAATATTCTTCCTCCATCAAAGTAAGCGGGCTAGAGATTCCAGTGCTCGATGTCTCAGACCATGCTGTGCTGAGAGAGGTTGCAAAGTGGCTTAGAGAGTACGCTGAGAGAAAAGGCAAACCAGAAAGTATTAAGCATAACTTAAATATAACACATCATTAAATCTCTTTAATACGGAGGCTTAAAATTTGTATGGTTACGCAGGCAGAATTTTGCGTGTAAATTTATCAACAGGAAAGACTGTCATCAGCCCTTTAAAAGAGGAAATGGCGAAAAAGTACATCGGCGGAATTGGTCTTGGAATGTATCTACTGATTGAAAACTCGCAGCCTGGAATCGACCCCTTCAGCCCAGATAACCCATTAATTCTTGCAACAGGTCCGTTAAGTGGAACAATAGCTCCAACTGGAGGCAATGGACATGCTTTCGTGTCTAAGTCTCCTCTTACGAATGGTTTAGGTGAGGCTAAATCGCATGGATTCTTTGGCGCTGAGTTGAAAAGAGCCGGATACGATGCAGTAATCTTCGAGAAGAGAGCTGAAAAACCAGTCTATGTCTGGATAGACGATGACAGCATCCAAATTTTAGATGCTAAGCATCTACTTGGGAAGTCACCTCAAGATACAGAGGACATAATAAAAGATGATTTAGGTGACTATTACATCCGTGTCGCCGCCATTGGGTTAGCAGGTGAAAAACTTTCTCGAGTTGCATGCATCATAAACGATAAGACAAGAGCAGCTGGACGAACAGGTATGGGTGCGGTAATGGGCTCAAAAAATCTGAAAGCCATCGCTGTCCGGGGGACGAAGGATGTTACAGTAGCGAAACTGGACGAGTTCATAGAGTTCGTTAAAATGCTTCATGAAAGGATGAAGGGACCTGCAACTGTTAAGTATAGAACTTTAGGAACACCCTTAAACGTTCTTGTCCACAACTCGCTCGGAGCCTTGCCGACGAGAAATTTCACGAATGCCTTCTTCGAAGGGGCGGAGCTTGTAAGCGGAGAATATTTGAATGAACGTTTCGTTGTCAAGATTGATGGCTGTTCATCATGTGCAATGCGTTGCGAGCATCTAGCCGCTGTTTCAGAGGGTCCTTACAAAGGGACTGTGACGAGAGTTGAATATGAGCCTCTATGGGCTTTTGGGCCTCACTGTGGTGTCGATAGGCTTGACGCGATCATAAAGGCGATGGACCTATGCAACTATTACGGTCTCGACAGCCTCTCAACTGGCAACATCGTAGGTTTTGCAATGGACTGCTACGAGCATGGAATCTTAACGAAAGAGGATACTGAAGGACTGGAACTCGAATTTGGGAACGCTGAGGCTATGATTGAAATTGTTCACAAGATTGGGAAACGTGAGGGGTTGGGTGACATTCTCGCGGAAGGGGTTAAGAGGGCGGCTGAAAAGATTGGTAAGGGAGCTGAGAAGTACGCTAACCACATTAAGGGGCTTGAGATGACTGGTTATGATATTAGAGGCTTGAAGACGGCGGCTATAGGCTACGCAGTCTCGTTCCGTGGGGCTGACCACAACCGGCACGGCGCCTACGCTATTGACTTGAAAGGGACTGTTGACAGGTTCAAAGTGGAGAAGGGCCGATCAAAGTATGTCATAGACATCGAGGACCTATATGCAATAATTGATTCCTTAATAGTCTGCAAGTTTTCAAGAGGCGTGTATTACAAGGAGTTTGAGGACCTCGCAAAGTATTACAGCCTAGTAACGGGAATCGAGGTTACCCCAAATGAGTTGAGGAAGGCGGGTGAAAGAATAAATAATCTTGGAAGGCTCTTCAACATCAGAGAGGGGTTTACACGTAAAGATGACCATCTCCCCCCAAAGGTTATGAGTACACCAATTCCGGACAACACAGTTTCAAAGGGAAGTTACATCACTCAAAAAGAGTTAGACTTCATGCTTGATGACTATTATGAGCATCGTGGATGGACAAAAGAGGGCGTTCCAACACTTGAGAAGCTTAAGGATCTCGGCATGGAAGACCTTGCATACATAGTGAAGGGTAAAGTTAAAAAAGAGGAATGAATAGTTAAAGGAGGGCTATAGAATGGCATCCATACATGCCAAGAAATTCGTCTCAGCAGACCCGGACAAATGCGTAGGCTGCTGCGTATGCGAATACATCTGCTCGTATGAGAAGGAGAAGGTTTTTAACCCGTTAAAGTCTAGAATAAGAGTAGTGCGACTTGATACGCTTATTAACATGTCTCTTGCCTGCCGACTATGCGAAGATGCTCCATGCGTTCGAGCTTGTCCCAGAGATGCATTGATGCAGTCTAAAGAGACAGGTATCATAATAGTGAATGAAGACAAATGTAACGGTTGCGGTTGGTGCATCGAGGCTTGCGACTATGGCGCAATAATGCTTCATCCAGAGAAAAAGGTAGTCTTCACATGTGACCTCTGCAATGGAAAGCCGAAATGTGTGGAGTGGTGTCCAGAAGAGGCTTTAGACCTAGTTACAGTAGATGTTTTAGCCCAGAAAGCTAGAATCTCTGCTGTAAAGAAACTTTTCCAAGAGGAACTTAAGCCGAAAACAACTTAGTCCTCTAAAACATTTTTACAGAGAAAAATGCAATAGGCGTCAGTTTGACTGCTATCTGCGAATCTGAACCCTTTAAAGCCCTTTGATCCTTATAATTCCCCTTTTCTCTAGTCGCCTAAGCGCATCGTAGAATTCACTCTTCTGTTTTCCCTGGAGTTTGAGATGTTGCATCATGTCTTTTATGCATGACCAAGGGCTTCCACTATTCTTCAGATGGGTCTGAAGATATTTGATGACTAGGCGTTCAATTTTGCCACATTTCCATGTTGTGTTTCTTAGGAGGGCCACCATGGCTTTGAACATCATTTGGGTCTCGGCTTTTGTTCGTCTAGCCATCAGACCGCCTCTGAAGTATAGGTTTTAGACGATTTTAATATATATAAGTATCTGTAAATATTATTAATAACGAAGTTATGGCCAATGCATAAGCATCAAAAACTGTTTAGGTCTTCCCTTTACTTTCAGGTCTTATTTTCACCACAACCTTGAAAAGGGAACTGCACCTAAAAGTAATTGGATACGCAATGGGAAGCTTCATATCGCAGAAAGCCAGAGTTGACGGCTGCATAGAAGCTGACGCAGTAATCTTGGGACCAAGCATAGTTGGTTCGGGAACCATAATTGGGAGAGATGTTATCATTGGGTATCCGGCAGAAAAGACCATTAAAGTCAACCTTCCATCAAAATCGTTCAATATCGAGAGATACGATACTTTAAGCAGCGGCGCAAGAATCGGGAAGAATTGCATCCTACGTTCAGGGACAGTGATCTATGAATTAGTAAATTTAGGCGATAATGTTAGAACTGGACACAATGTCCTAATAAGGGAAGGTAGTACCGTCGGCGAAGAGACGCTCATAGGCTCATCGGCAAAACTGGATGGAACGGTTAAAGTTGGAAAACGCACAAACATTCAATCGAATGTTTACTTACCCCATCTAACTGTGATCGGTGACGACGTCTTTATAGCCCCAAACGTCTGCATTACAAATGATCCATACCCGCCGAGCAAACGTTTAACAGGAGTTGTCGTTGAGAAAGGCGCAATTATAGGTGCGAACGCGACGATAATTGCAGGTGTGAAGATAGGTGAGAACGCGGTTGTGGGTGCGGGCGCGGTTGTGACGAATGATGTACCAGCGGATACCGTCGTGATTGGAAACCCAGCCAGAAAATTCATGACACGCAGCGAATTTAATGAAAAGAAGAAAAAATGGGAAAAGAGTTTAAAAGACTAAAAAAATAAGATCAGGTTTATCGTTGAGTTTGCGGAGGGTGTGATGCATGATTGAGTTAGAAGATTATAAAAT
>CAYSEL010000030.1:0-7797 GCA_964430035.1 uncultured Candidatus Bathyarchaeia archaeon | reverse complement strand
AGCAAGGCTGGTAGGCGAGTAAGCTTGCGCGTAGACTCTTGGTCCTTGAGAGAGCGGTCCAGCAATGAAATCCGGTCCTATAACATAGGTTAGGGTAAACAAAACTAACATAAGTATTAGGACTCCATAAGCGGTCTCCTTCCCCAAGGCGCGCCCCCAAAATGTTTTTCTCTTAGGTAAAGGCGCAGACTCCCTCAAGAAGAGGATGAAGGGTTTTAAGATGCGGACCGTAGCTAAAGCCCAGAGCAGGCTTACGGCGGGGGACATTATAATGTTCAGCCTAATCATTGAGCTGGCGAAATATGCTGATGTTAAGCCGTATATGGCCATAAAAATTCCTATCTCAGTCCTACTTATTACGGCGAAAAATAGTCCAACTGACATGAAGATTGTTCCTATCCCAAAATTGTAGTAGAAGGTTCCCCAAGCAGAGGGTCTATGCTCAGCGACGGATTCAATTATTGGGTGCTGGAAACGAACTAATGGGTTGAGAACTGACAAAAACTTGGCCTCTAACCATCCAATCATTCCTCTCGACCAAAGGAAAAACAGAGCGCCTACAACCATGCAGGAAACAATTGCCAAAATAGCCATTCTTGCTTTTCCCGTCTTGAAACGGCGGGCGATCTCGGCAATGCAAAGTAAAAAGAGAACTCCATAGACCGGAAGGATTTCAGTGAGGAAGAGGAAATCTACGCCTAAATAGGGGATGCTTGCTGATATCGAGAATGCCAGCAGAAATGTTACCCCGTAGGATACGAGCAGACGCGTCGAGTATCTGCCAGCTATCAAAAGGATGAAAGCGAAGATGGCGGTCATAACTATAGGGTAACGGGAAGCTCCCCAAGATACGCAGAGGTAACCTAAAGATAGACCAGCTGCCACAGAATATAACAGGCTAGTCTTCCAAGGCTTCTCTCTATTTATCGATCTTAGGAAGAAGAGGATGAAGAGTAGTATACCAAAGATCCCTACAGTCTCATCATCAAAAAATCCAAGCGAGGTTCTTCCAATGTGAGATGAGTCCAAAGCCAGTAAAAAGGCGGCGAATAGGCCAACCTCATAACCCCCCAAATCTTTGCCAAGAAAGTAAATAACAACGCAGGTTAACGTTCCCATTATAACTGGGAATATGACGCATAAGTTGTAAACTGGGTCGGAGAAGACTGGGTCAAGACCTGGGTTGGGAACAATCGGCACACCAAGCCAATTTAGGAGAATATAGAACGCCGCTGCCGTGAGTGGAAGCCCAGGGTAGGAATGGTAACGTATCTCGTTTCCCCAAGGCCACCAGCTCATGTAATCATGCCAGCTGAGCCACCCGTTCTCGCCGAAAAACCCGTTCTCGACTATGTATTTTGTTTGGCGATACTGGTAGTAGGGGTCAAACTCGTTCAGGTAGTAACCCCATCGAATAGGCAGCATCCTAATGCCGAAAGCGATTACAAAGATAATAGTCAAAGAAGCATACCTAGCTAGCGAAGAACGAGATATTTTCGGTTGTAAGGTTTGGAGGTTTTTTAGGCCCCTGATGATATCAAACGATTTCCTCAACTCTCTAGACTCCGCGGACAAACTTCCTTTGAATGGATAACGCACCATTTATATTTAGTTTATGGTTACTCACTGAAGGGTTTGAGACCGGCATCTCATTTATTAAGGTAAATTTGTACTCAATTATCCGTGTCGTAGCTTTGGTGGTTTTGATGAGGCTTCATCACATAGGCATAGCCTCTATAAACTTGGAAAGATCAATCAAGCATCATCAAAGGCTTTTCAATCTGCAGCCCATCACAGATGTTGTCACCGACCCCCTAAATAAAGTGACCGTGATCCTCCTTTCGGATCCTGAGAGGAAAAATGCACTTATTGAGCTAGTCTGCCCTTTAGGCGAAGAATCTCCGGTCTCAAGCATTTTGAGGAGGGGGCTGAGCCTTTACCATCTCTGTTACGTGGTTGAGGATATTGAATCGGCACTTGAAAATGCTCGGAAGAATGGAGCTAAGATAATCTCAGGCCCTAACCCTGCCAAACTTTACAACGGCAAGAAGATAGCCTTCATTTACACTCTAGACGGTTACATCGTAGAGTTTCTTCAGGAGAAAGGATAAATCCCCATGGTCAGCGGGTTGCCTCAGATGCCCTTTAAGTCCGTATGGCTTAAATATCTCTGGAAGGAGAGGAGACTGGCCGTTCTAAAGCAGGCTTTCCGCATGTTTGGATATCATAGAACACCTTTCAAATCACTCCTTTCCAACATTTTAAGGGTTATGGAGGAGTTTCACGCTGGTTTCACATTTCCAGTAGTCGCTTCCCTTGCACTGAGGCATGCTGACCTTATCGGCTTGATCAAGGAGTTTAATCAGGAGATTGCACTTCACGGCTATAAACATTTGAACTACAGTTACCTTTCAGCGGATGAGCAGAGAAAAGACATAGAGAATGGGCTTCAAGCGTTCAGAGATTTGGAAATATCAGTCCGTGGTTTCAGAGCCCCTTACAACATCTGTCCAGACATGACCGCTAAGATCTTGGAAGATTTCGGTTTCCTCTGGGAAGGAAGTCTCGGTTTCAGGAAGGATTACTGCGAATTGAGAAGTTTCTTCAGAGTAAAGATGGATGACCACGATTCGAGTTTCGTATGCATCCCTATAAGCAGATGGTCGGATGACAGAATGATTGACGGGTATGGGCTTAACTCTGCCCAAATGGTAAAGGTCTTAAAGAACGCTCTTAGAGAGACCTTTGAAAAGCGCGGCGTCATCATGTTCGACCTGCATCCAGTAAGGATCGGTCAGCAGAAATACATTGATGTTTTAAATCAGATTCTTGCTTATGGCGAAAAGATGGATGGCTGGTTCCCAACTGTTACAGAAGCCGTTGAATACTGGTTAAAACATAGACGATGGAAAGGCGGCGCAAAATTCTGCTGCCTCTTAACCGGCGACATCGACAGCTTCACCTTCTCAGAGTATCTCACAAGACTTTTTTAAGGCAGCAAAGGGAAATAATAATCATGGGCAAGTTTATAGGAAGAATCCTGCGGATCCTTGCTTGGCTTGCTCCTGCCCACCAATTTAGAAGCAGCCTACTTCGAAAGTGCGGAGTGAAGATTGGAAAAAACGTCTATATAGGCTTTCTTGTGATGATTGATGGGGAGTTTCCAGATTACATAGAGATAGAGGATGAGGCAAGCATAGGTCCTGGAGTGATAATAATGGCCCATTCAGGTGCAAGTCCCTTCCATCAACGATTGAAGTTATACAGTGAGGCGCCGCAGAGGGTTAAGATTAAGCGTGGGGCATGGGTTGCTGCGGGGTCAATAATTCTGCCAGGCGTCACGATTGGTGAGGGCGCGATTGTAACGGCAGGTTCAGTTATAAACAGGGATGTACCTCCCTACACTGTTGTTGGCGGTTATCCTGCGAGGGCCATAAAGGTTCTTAAGTGAATTTTTAGATTTTGACGCCGAGTTTTCTCATCTTCTCTTTTAGGTCGCCTATGGTGTTAATTTCTATAATGTCCTCGTCGCTGAATGTGATCTCGAACGCCGTCTCAACCTCGTTTATCAGCATTAGATGAGTCAGGGAGTCCCATGCTTCATGGTCTTTCCTTGAGACTTCATCCTTGACCTCTGCTCTCTCGAGTAGGAGAACCTTGCTCAATATCTCTTTCAGCTTCTCTTCCGTATTAGTCATAGATGACCTTCACCCAGTCAGGCGCATGGATTGTGGCCTCTTCAAGGTTGAGCCTCCAACGTACTACACCTTCCTCTTCGCCCTCATGTTTGAAACCATGGTCACTGTAAAATGTCTTCGCAACCTGGTTCTTTTTGCTTGGGATGTATTCTCCTATGAGGATGGAGGCTCCGCTTCTTTTTGCGTCTTCAACTATTTTTGCTAGGAGGGTTGTTTCAATCTTTCTTCCTATGACTCGGCAGCTGATTAGGAATGAATCGATGACCCATCTATGCCCTTCTTTCTCGACTATAGCGACTCCAACTATGCCTTCATCTCCAAACTTGTCCATCACTCTTACAGTATAGACTTGGTATCTCTCTTTTTCAGAAGATATCTTTTCAACCTCAGTTTGGGTTCGCCTGCGGGTTGTGAGGTTGAACTGGTTTGTCCTGTTGATGAGGCTTGTGATGCGAGGTATCGAGAAACTGTCAGCATACTTTATCTCTGCAACCATTTCTAGCGACCGTAAGAAGTCCTCTAGGCTGCTCATTGATTTCATTAAGTCTTTTCGTTTCTTCTCCGCGTAGTACACTTCGCCGCGAAGTTTATCCTCCTCAGAAAGAGTCAAAGTTTCGAAATCATTCAACCCTTCGAGGGCTTCAATATACCTGAACGGTGATTTGGGAAGGTCTAGAACAAGCACCTGCGGGAGGGCCTGCCTCATCCGTTCGCGCTCCTGCGGCGAGTCGTCGATAAAGACCATGCTGTCTAAGCCTATGTTTAACTCACGCGCAAGGTCAATCATGTTCTCAACCTTGTCCCTCCAATTTATCCGCATCGCCGCAAAGTGTTTTTCCCTAAGGATCATGTTAGGATGCTCCTTGATGACTTTCAACGCGTCTTCAATATTGTTCTTGCTGTTTATTGCTAGGATGATGCCTCGGTTATAGTAGGAAAGAAGAACCTTTTGAAAGTCTACGTAAGCCATTCCCAAAGCGTCGCCGCCCAGTTTTATGCCGTCGAAACCGTCCTCCCCCAGTATTCCACCCCAGAGAACATTGTCTAAGTCTAGGACTATGCATTTCCTCGTCAAATTTTTTAGCGCTTTCACATAGCCCATGTACCCCTTTGCAACGTGGGGCAGAAAGGACTGGCTTAGGATTATTGCCCCTCGATAGTAAATCTCAGGGTCAACGCATCTGTCCTTTCCATGCTTGGCAGCTAAACCATCAAGGTCGAAAATGTAAACTTGCCTATTACTCCTGTAAAAGTTGACGAGTTTTAAATTCAAACCTTCAAAAAACTCTTTCAGTCCAATACCGTCTTTACCGTCAAGTATTCCAAGAGGAGAAAAACGTGGGGCAATGAAATTGTTGACAAGCACGATAGCCTTGGTCTGGCTGCTTAATCTTGAAATTAAGCTTTCGAGATGTTCGATCAACTCTGCTTGACGCTGTTTTTTCTCTTCATCAGACTTTTTAGGAAAACTTGGCAGAAAGTCATCCTCCAAAAGGGATTCCGCATGAACGGCTAATATGACCATGTCCGGATCAAAAGCGTAGAGCCGACTCCCCCTATTCAGAATCTCTTGGGGATACTGATTGATTGGGGAGATGTAGATCTCAGGGTATAAGCCAGCTAGGCGGCACTCAACATCCAGACAGACCGCTAATGGCTCAATGGTGAACGAACTTAAGAGAGCTATTCTCACATCTCTGCCCCTAGGAATTCGAAGAGCATCCATTTTTAGGCTTCGGATCTTCTTGTATGCATTCCAATAATTTAGGTATGTAGGCTCTCTCCTGACCTCTTGAAGAATCCCTTCAACCACAGCCTCTAATTCTTCACCTGTAGACTTTTGCATAATAGCCCCCTTCACAGTTGGGAAAGAGATCATTTAGGCTCTTCAAACATTGCAATCGCAAAGGCTACGGCATAAGACTCTGTATGTGAAAGGCTTACTTTAACGTTTACCTTTGAGATCGGCTTGTCTATTTTTTCACCCTTTTTCGGCATCAAATTTACTTCAGGGGCTCCGCCCACCCTCACAATCTCAATCTCCTTCAAGCCTAGTTTAAACCAACGATTGATCGCCTTATAGACGGCTTCTTTCCCAGCGAATGTTGAAGCGAAGTGCTTAGCAGCGTTTCGGAAGGATAGGCAGTATTCAATCTCTTTAGGCGTGAATATGCGTTCATAGAATACTTTATGGTTTGCATAGTCTAGCCTCTTGAACCTTTGAACCTCAACTATGTCGACGCCGATATCCCACATTCTGCCGCCAGTTCCCAACTAAACAAACCCGATGGTATCTTTCTCTACAGGTTGAACCTCTATATTTTCAGGAATTAAAGACAATTTTCTTCCACAATTTGGGCATCTTCCGTCGTACATCTGGAGTATCTCTTCCGAAGACTTTAACTCGTTGCCTTGATATAATACGTGTCCACATCCGTGACATTTAATCTGCTGGGGCAACCTCAAACCCTCCCCACTTGTTGATTAAACTGTTAAAACTTTCTTCCTAATAAGTAAAGCGCAAGACAGATTTAAATCCTACCCAATCTATTCTTTAAGTCTATATTGAAAGGTTGTTCAGATACTTAGGCTTAGGCTCTTTAAGGGAAAAAAAGCATTAGAGGAGAAGAATGATGACGCCGGAAGGTGTGAGAAATGTATTAATCCTATGCGAAAAGCCAAACGCGGCGGAACGTATCGCGAAAGCCTTGGATGAGCAGGGAGCGCCTAAGAAGAAAGAGTTTAACGGGGTTCCGCATTATGAAGCCTTCAGAGACGGGAAGAAGCTCATGATCGTCCCAGCTTTGGGGCACCTCTACACGGTTGCTCCCGCAATATCTGATAGAGAGATTTTTCCAGTCTTCAGTTTCCATTGGAGCCCACGATATGCGGTTGAGAGGGATGCAAAGGAGACTAGGAACTGGATAGAACTGATCTCGAAACTTTCAGAAGAGGCGGATGAATTCGTGCTGGCAACTGATTACGATATTGAGGGGGAGACACTTGGCTACACGATTCTCAAATATGCTTGTGGAGGCAGAGAGAAAGAAGCTAAGAGAATGAAGTTCTCAACTTTAACGAGTGAAGAACTTATAAAATCCTACAGCCAACTTATAGATTGCATAGACTTTCGTACAGTTGAGGCTGGAGAGTGCAGACACTTTCTGGATGCAATGTATGGGATCAACCTTTCCAGAGCTATGACTGTTGCTGCCAAAAGTTATAGTGGAAGATACACGGTCCTAAGCATAGGTAGGGTTCAAGGTCCAACTTTAAGGTTCTTAGTTGAACGGGAAAAGGAGGTCAACTGCTTTGTTCCCACACCTTACTGGAGCGTAAAGGCTAGGGTCAAAATTGATGGGTCACTCTTCGAGGTTGAATACGAAAAAGATGTTATTAAGACGAAGGAAGAGGCGCAAGCCATCGTTGATGAATGCACCGGAAAAAATGGTGAGATAAAGGAGATAGAAATAAAAACATTCAGACAGAACCCTCCTGTACCCTTCGATTTGGGGGCTCTTCAAGCCGATGCATACAGTTACTTCAAATACACGCCTAGGCAGACTGCAGACATCGCTGAGAGGCTTTACCTTGAGGCTTTAATATCGTACCCTCGAACTTCAAGCCAAAAACTTCCTCCCACAATTGACTACAAAGATATACTAAGATCTCTAAGCCGTGAGACGGCGTATAAGAGACTCTGCGATATACTTCTTACTAAGGATCAGCTCATACCGAACGAAGGGAAGAAGGATGATCCTGCCCACCCAGCCATCTACCCAACTGGCAATCTGCCTGAGAGGGCCCTAAGCGTTTATGAAAGAAGGCTTTGGGACCTCATAGTTAGGCGGTTTATGGCGGTATTTGGGGAACCATCTCTGAAACAAAGCATGAAAGTATTGATAAGTGTGGGTTCACATAACTTCTATCTCCGCGGGAGACGGATCCTGGAAGAAGGGTGGATTGTCTTTTACAAGCCCTTTATACAGGCGGATGAGGTTCTCCTGCCCCCTTTAAAGGAGGGGCAAGAGGTGAAGATTGAGGAGGTCATCCGCGAAGACAAGTTTACTAAGCCTCCTCCGCGATATAACCCAAGCAG
>CAYSEL010000029.1:0-7011 GCA_964430035.1 uncultured Candidatus Bathyarchaeia archaeon | reverse complement strand
CTCTCTAATAAGGACTTTCTAAATCTCAAAATGTGCTTTTTAAGTATATTCCTAGCATTAAGTCTTGGTCTTCCGTTAGTCAAGCACCGATGACTTAGTCAACATTAATAGAATTATATTTTAGCCTTCCACCATTTTTATAGGCGGTACAAGTGAGTCCAAATGATCTCTTCGAAGCGTTGTCGCAGCCTTTACGGGTTGAAATTATTAAGGTCTTATCTGAGGGTCCAAAACGGTTTGCTGAGATCAAGAGGGAGCTCAGAATTGAAAGTAGTGGTCTCTTGGATTTTCTTATGAAGAAGCTTGAGAATCTTCTTGCAACACATGATGATGGTCGATATGTTCTGAATGAGAATGGATTCGCTGCGGTTCAAGCTGTTGAAGTGATATCTAAATATGGCTGGCAGAAAAGGACCTTTTTCATTAATCTCTTAGTATGTACTCTCATGAGCGTTTATTCATACTAATCAGCGTGGAGTAGGCGCCCATAGTGCTAATTATAACAGCGGCATGGATAATATTCTATGGTTATTGGACATTTATTAAGAGGCATATATCGTTAAAAAAAGGTAGATCTCAAAATTCCCATAAATAGCATAGTCACTGAACATTTAGATTAGCTCGACAACGATCTAACGATTGTAAATGAGGAGGAAATACCTATTAATGGACCATGCAGTCCATGTTTCAGGCCTTATGGTAAAGTATACATTCAGATGATATGCGAGGTTTATATGTAAGCTTCTAAATTCCCTATACCCGCCTACACTTCCTCCTAATTTAGGAGATGAAAAAAGATGTTTAGGAACTTTGTCTCTGACGCTCGAACCCTAATTAAAGGAAATATAAAAACGCTTACTGTAAGAGACTTACTTCTAACAGTGCTTGGCGGATTGACTGGTGGACTTGACACCTTATACGTAAAAGAGATCTTAGGTGCAGACGCGGTTGCTCTTGGACTACTAGCCTCAGTATGGTCAGCAACTTTCCTCTTATTCATCTTAGTAGGCGGTTGGCTGTCTGATCGCTATGACAGAAAAAGAGCGATGATCATCGGAATGGTCTTAACGTTGCCTAATCCGATAATTTTTGCCTTTGCAACTGATTGGAGAATTGCAATTCTAGCTAATGTACTTGGAGCTTTAGGGACTGCCTTCGTCGCTCCTGCGCACATAGCGTTGCTTTTTTCTTTCTCGGAGCAGAAAACCAGAAGCCGCGTCATCGCTGTTATCAATACATTGGCTAGTATGATCAATGTAGTTGTTCCCCCCTTAGGTGCAATTATTATCCAAAGGCTTGGAGGCTTAAACGAGATTCGGACAATTTTTATCTTCCAATTCCTCCTCTCCTTATGCGTAGTAGCATACACAGCGAAAAAAATGGAAAGTTCAGTTAGGCATAGAACCACAATGCAATCCATGGGGTTAATCGAGTCTATTAGAAGAATTTTTGGACAAATGAAAGATGTTTACAGGATATCTAAAGAGAGAAAAGCCACAGCATGGCTCATTATGGCTATGACAGGACCGTGGGCGTGGGAAACTGTAACTCCTTTTTGGGTCATATACGCTGCGGAAGTATGCAATTCTTCTTTGACAATCTTAGGCTTCCTTCCATCGGTTTACAGCTTAACATTATCTTTCCTTCTTTACCCGCTTGCTAGGATTTCTGACCAGAAAGGAAGGAAAAAGGTAATCCTCCTTGCCCGTCCTTTTCTATACCTTTGTGTGATAACATTATTGATTGGAGGTACATTTCCAGAGCTAGCCTTCACTCCCATGATCCCACTCTTGGCTTGGGTTCTTCGAGCTGTCGGCGATTCTTCCAGTCCAGCTTGGACGGCGGCTGCAACGGAAGTTATACCTGAGGAAATGCAAAGCGAGTGGGAAGCCACAAGAGACTTCCTTTGGAGAGTCATGACCATCCCGGCAAGCATCTTCGGTGGACTACTGTGGAGTATAGATCCGAGGCTGCCTTTCTCGCTTGCCTTAATAATAGACGGATTTGTCCGTTTTCCAATTCTAATCCGGCTCATACCTGAGACCTTAGTGGTCTCCAAAACCGTTCAGCCTCTTGGTCCCCACATCATTATTTACGGGTTACCTGAGTCGGGAAAAACATCAATAGCACAATTGATAAAAAAAGAACTCAAATATGAACTGATTGAGCAGCCTATCGAAGCGGAACAGCCCACCCACGAGCCTCTTTTCAAGTTCGTGTTCTTCGGTGAAAAGAAACCTAAAATGATAGAACAGCAGATCGTCGAGATGCTTTCCCAAAAGAGAACGGCCTCAGTAATTGAGGGCGAAGCAGCACTATTCGCTGCTAAAGAAAGAGATAAGGGCGTGGTGGTTTTGCTGGTTGCTTCTAAAGATGAAAGAGTACGAAGGGAAACCCAAAAAATTAAGGCGCCTGAGTTTATTGCCTTGAAAGAGCTTGAGGAAAAAGATCGTGAAGTTTCTAAGATTACGAAGCATCTTTTCGGGGTAGATATTTCAAAGCTTCCACCCTTCGATGTAGCCATAAATACGGAAAGAATTCCCCCGGAGAAAATTGTGAAGATAATCTCGATATTGCAGGAGAAAGAAGATAATAGCACTTGAAACAGTGAAGAGACAAAAATTATTGTCTGTGGCTCTGCTAGACTTCTTAGTCGCAGACACCAGCTTAAACATCTTACTTCGCTTACCCGTTTCTCCAAAAAAGATCATTAAAGCTTTCCGCAAAATTTTGGTTATCACACCGCATGTAATACCCCTCAAACCTGGACTAATATGCTTAGCCTTCGTATGCGTGGGGAAATATCTACTGTCACAGAGAGTAATTATTATTTCACGCTTTTCTAAGGCATTAAAAAGTTTTCTCTCGGTCTACTTGAGGCTACGTTAATAGTGCTAATGACCCCATCTTATTTGATCAGAACCAACAGGCGCAATTTATTACGGTATATGTAGTATGTGTTTTATTTTATCCATAATAGGCGAGCATCTCATATTTTGCTGAACGAAAATTTAATTTATAAACGTGTTATATTGATTTAAGTGAGACAACATGTATTTGCCATGCGAATCTATTGGGCGGCGCCTCCTTCCAGTCTTCAGATCTTATATAGCCAAAGATCTTATTGAAAAATATGGTTTCACGCAGATTGAGGTCGCTAAAAAACTTGGAATAACGCAAGCAGCCATAAGTCAATATCTACACTTAAAGCGTGGGATTAGAGATCTGGAGCAATTTAAGGAGATTTTACCCGTGATTCAGTCGGCCGCGAGTGAAATGGCTAGTGAGATAGCTTCAGGAAGAATAGATACAAATAAAATAGTACTAAGATTCTGTGAACTATGTCTGTCTATACGGAAGAAAACCTTAAGAGCATAAGTAAAAAAAACAGCATTTACTTCATTAAAATGATTTATATGATTGGCGGCGGATGGTATCCCTTAAGATTGGGAGATTGAAGAGACTCTGGGTGGAGGTAAGTGTCGATAGAGTGGAGTTCCATAAAATTATTGCAGAGTCGCTGGATAACGGCCTATTTGCCCTTAATGCTGCTGAGATGATAGTTAAACTTGCGTCCAAAGCCGTTGGTGCTAGCCAAAATAATTCTGGGAGTATCCATCGACGATATTCTTGAGACAATTAGTCAACTCCTCGTATCTGAGGAGGAGCTTGAGGGTGCAACGAACCGTGCATGAAAGAAAATCAGGCAAGTTCCCAAAAGCTGCCAAGAAAATTTCTGTGGGCGCTGAACCAAGATCGTTGCATCCTTCTTCCTTCCCAAAGTCGATTACTACAGTGTGGTGTCTCATCTTAACCTCGGAGCATATTCTCCTCTTCAAGTGAGCTTAGCCTTTAGCTCTTTCCTAACGTTCTCTTTTTTTTGATTAACTTTTAATCTCTTCACTTGCCTGACCGAGATGGAGACGATGAGTTCTCCTATTATGAGGCCATCTATTGCACATTCAAAAATGCGCCGCAAAGGACGAGGAAGAAGCTTGTATATACGCTTCAAAATCCAAGGCTTGACGGGATAACTCTCCACACCTTCAGACATTGGAAGGCGACAAATGCTCTATCACCAAACAAAGGGCCCTTACTATGTCAAACAGTTTTTAGGACACAAAACTTTAAAGAACACAGAAATCTACATAAACATTGAACGGACAATATTTGGAGAATACGGAGACGAGTTTACCGTGAATGTTGCAAGCAAACAGGAGGAGATTAAGGCTCTCCTGGAGACAGGCCTTGAATATGTATGCGAAAAAGACGGACCGCTCTATTTCAGAAGTGTAGGTAAAATGAGCCAAGATCTTCCAATTTGTTGCCGGGGTAGCCTAGCCTGGAATGGGCGCCAGACTCATAATCTGGAGAACAAAATGGGGCAAAGCGCCCAAATGTCCAGAGGTCGCGGGCTCGAATCCCGCCCCCGGCACCATTTATATACTTTTGGATGAGAACCCGACATTTTTTTTCTCTCGTCTTGATGTCATTAGCAGCAAACATGGGAATTCTTAGGGAGCATATGGAAAATTGGGAAGACATAAATAAATTATATAAATAATTGTAATTGTTTCGAGGAGTGGAAAAGATAAATGGGTTTGGATGTACAACGGCTCTTAAAAGAGGTTCAAAATGTAATATCCGAACTTAAAGGTGTTGAAAACGCTAAAAATATCGTTATCGAAGCGTTGGACTCAGGGGTTGATCCGGTGGACGTTGTGAACGCAATGGGCAAAGGATTAGAAATCGTGGGGCAAAAATATGAAACGGGAGAATATTTCCTTTCAGAACTAATTATGGCGGGGGTTATGGCTACTGAAATTACAAACATATTGAGGCCTCATTTAGGGAGGTCGACTGAAAAACCGGTTGGGAAGGTGGTCATCGGGACTGTTAGGGGAGACCTACATGATATAGGCAAAAACATCGTTATCGCCCTGCTTTCTTCTGCTGGGTTCAGCGTGGTTGATCTTGGAGTTGACGTTTCATGTGAAAAGTTCATGGAGGCCATTGAAAAAGAAAGACCCGACATTTTAGCCATGAGTTGCCTTCTAACAGTGGGTATGGATGAGATGAGGAAAGTAATCGAAGAACTCCGTAGAGTTGGTTTGAGGGGAAACGTAAAAGTTATGGTCGGTGGCAGACCGATAACATCACAATTCGCCGAGGAGATAGGGGCTGATGCTTACGGTAGTAACGCTGTTGAGGCTGTTAGAATGGCAAAACTTCTAGTAGGCGAGGGCTCCTTATGAATAGGAATAGAAAAGAAAGAGCTTTAAAGGCACTTAACATAGATGAGCCGGATACTGTTCCCATCACAGAGATGGATATCGATGTTCCTCATATGGAAACTTTAACTGGGAAAACGTTTTCTGGTCAAGTGTCACTACAAACCGCGGTTTCAGCTGACCGGAGAATGGAGGAAATAAAAGTTGAGATTAAGACGGAGTGTTATGGAAAGCTCAAGTTTGATGTAATTACATGTGATCTTTCTGCCCCAGATGGATGGAAATCGGTAAAGAATCCAGATGGAACTATTGTTGATGAGTGGGGAAGAGTTTTAATTTACGATTCTCGATGTAAATCCTGGTTTCCGTATCGCAGCATATTCCAAACCCCTGAAGACTTTGATAGATTCGCATTTCCCGATCCGCACGCTCCTGGGCGTACTTTCGGCCTAAAATATATGAAGAAAATTGTTAAAGATGAGATGGCTATAGCTGCTTTTATAAGAGACCCATTTGCCCATGCTTGGGAAATGTTTACGCCTATTAACTTTGTCAAATGGATGTATGCAAAACCTCAACTTATACGAAAAGCGATAGAAAAACTAACAGATTTCAATGTTGAGATCATAAAGCAACTCGCCGACATTGGAGTTGACTTCATCATTAGTGGAGGAGACTATTGCGATAAGATGGGACCCATGGTTCCAGTTAAATATTTCAGAGAGGTCATCTTTCCAAACTTAAAGAAGCAAGTTGAGGTTGCGAACAAAAGGGGACTGAAGATCATCAAACACACTGATGGAAATATAAATATGCTTTTGGATGATTTGGCGAGCATCGTTGATGGCTTACACTCCCTTGATCCATCAGCCGGAGTAGATATAGGCGAGGTCAAAGCAAAGTACGGAGATAAACTTGTGCTGATGGGGAATGTGGCTGTAGACAGCCTAGCTAAAAAAAGCAGAAAAGAAGTAGTGAAGGAAACAAAAGAATGCATAAGAAAGGCATCCCCGGGTGGAGGACACTTTCTATGTTCAAGCAATTCATGGTACACCGATGCAAAGCTGGAAAATTGTCTAGCCATGGTTGAAACAGGAAGAAAATACGGGAAGTACCCAATAAATATCTAATCTAAAAATAATGAAGTGGAAGTTAAATTGGGCGTAGACAAAGTCTATTAACCGCGTTATGCGTTCCCGCTCCTGCTGGTAAGCCATACTTTTCCTTTACAAGATAAATGGTCTTGCTAACTGGTCCTGGATCCGGCAAGTCAAAAACCGTCGTATCTATCAGAAAGTTTTCGATTATTCGTATTAAGTGTAAGCGATATAGCAGACTTTATTTTTGCTTCCTTTATCGCTGATTTCTTCTTTTATATGTGGCGATATTGAGTTATAAACTGCCCTTTTCAGATAGACCTACTTCTCCAACGTATTGGGCTTCTGAAATTCTTAGGGGGCATATGGAAAATTGTGAAGAAAAAACAGGTTAGGAAGATATTTGGGTGATTTCGGGTTTTTTACTCTATCTTCTTGTAGCATAGCCACCAATCTAGGCACTTTATCTCTCCAGCTTTCTCTTGTTCTCTTCTTTTCCGTATCATGTCTACAGTGTTTGCTGGCGGGACAATCACGTTCTCGCCGATTATTTCATTGTTTGGCCAGTTGGCTGGTATAGCGTAGCCTTTATCTGCAATTTGCAACGCCTTCACGATCCGAACTATCTCGTCCATGTTTCTGCCGAGCTCCATGGGATAATAAAGTATTGCCCTGATAATGCC
>CAYSEL010000028.1:0-11677 GCA_964430035.1 uncultured Candidatus Bathyarchaeia archaeon | reverse complement strand
TGATTAATGCAATAACAATTAAGGATGAAAGCATCAACGTACTTCTTCTGTCTATTTCACTTCACCCCCTTATGCGTATCTTCAATTGGCTCAGGGCTTATTAAAGAATTTTTCAGAATTATGCCATAATCTAACCCTAATCCAGTTATTGAAAATTATGGGAAAAGGCCTTTTCAAACGAGCTAAACATGGATCTTCAAAGAATCCCGCAAGAAATGATCAAGGCGACGACCAATATTGCAATCAAGATCAACCTTTTCCTTTCGATATATTCCAACATTGTCTTTTCAGAGACTTCTCCGCGTAGCGCTTTAATGATTGGAGATACAACAAAATAGGCTAAAGGAGATAAAAATAAAATTTGAAGAGGGAATACTCCGTTGAAAAGTAGGGGGATGAAGAGAAAAAAGGCAGAAGCGAAGAAGATAAGGCAGAGAACCAGAGACTTTCTCTTCCCCAACTTTGTAACAGTTGTCTTTATCATGAGGCTATCCGTCTTATAGTCTCTAATCTCCTGAAGAATCTGCGAAATCGAGGATAAGAGGAACACCACTGAAGCTAGGAGGAGACAAGAGGTATCTAAAGGCTTATACTGCCTCCATCCCATTATCGCAAGAACCGCGGGACATAAACCATGATATACCAGGTCCAAGGGTGGATGAGCCTTCGCTCTTACAAGCCACGAATAAGTGAAGTAGAGGTACAAGACAACCATACCCAAAAATTGGTTCTCTTTGTTCAAAGTGAAAAGAGACATTAACGAAAAGAGAACAAGGAAGGAAGATGCTGCGACGCATCTTCGAAAGGTCAAATCGCCCGTGGAAACCGGATTCCTTGGGATGGGATCTAATTTGTCAAGCTCCGCATCTGATAGATCGTTAATTATAAAACCGAAAGCAGTACTTGACGCTGAGAATATGATCAGCCAAACCATTTTCAAATCAAAGATTGCACCAGCTAAGACAGCTCCCGCAAAAGTAGCTGAAGTGAAACATAACACAGAAGAGAATCGGACTGACCTGTAGATTATTAGCAGTCCGACAAACTTCTTAAACCATATGTTTACTGCAGATTCGGCTAGACTCATCTTGGACAGCACACCTTTTTCCAGCAAATCGAGGCCGGATACCACTCAGGAATATCAAGGCTACCTGAATTTTGAGACGCGATTATCGAGCAATCTGCGATGATGGACACCACGAATCATTAAGACCCCTCTTTCAACCTTTCAGTAATTAAGAATTTTTCAAAATTTTATCTCAATCTATACCGATTCCAAACTTCTCCTTAATCCTAAAAATGGCAAGAAATGCCTGATGTTCAATGATTTCTCGGGTCATAGTGCTGATTTTCCACGTATCTTCTCAAATGCAGTTCGAACGAATCGTAATATTCACAGTAGTCAAATGTTCTTCTCAAAACAATTAGAAGCTGATTTAATAGGGAAGAGTCCAGCTGAAAGTAGGCATATCCTACTCTACTATTTGAGGCTAAGATATAAGAGTACAAAAAGTGCCAGGCATGTGAAGAAGTCTGGCAGCATAGCGAAGGGTCCGAGACCGAAAGCACGGAACCCGAAAGCCCACTGCAAGTATGGGTTAGATGTAAGGGTGTAAAGAAGTATTGTTACCGAGAAGATTATTAGCCCCACTGTGAAGTGGGACTTGGTCTTTCGATATATTCCCAGATATATAATTAGGAGAATTACTGTCAATGTCGAGTTGACCGTGGATACCACTGTCTTAACTGTGTAGAACAATTCTATGTCTCCAGGAGGCGGAGGGTTTATTCCCCACTCGTTCAGTTTCGTTCTTATAGCAGCTTGAATCTCCACCCAACTTCTATGATTTTTTCTCATCGTCTCTATTAATTGTCTTATTTCCCCTTGCTCAGCCAAGTTGAGACGTTCTCTGCTTAGATATTCAAACATTGATCCTACAGGTTCACTCATGGTCCATAGTAGGGCTAACGAAACCGTTGCCATTAACATTGCTATAATTATTATGGTTCTTTTATTCATCAACTTCTTCATTTGCTCTTCCCCCTTTTCTTTTTTTCCCAAATTTTTTCCCAAATCTCTTCAAATAATGCGTAATTCTCCTCCATCTCTGAGGTTAAAAAATATGTGACACCATATCTGTCTCCGGCGGATGTTATTATCCTGTTCTCCTCCAGAATCTTAAGATGATGCCTTATCGTTCTATAGTCCATTTCAAGCAGGTTCGCCAATTGGTTAGCGTTTTGCGGAGCCTCTTTAAGCGCCTTAATTATTAAGGCGCGTGTGCTTCCTCCTCTGGTGCCAGCGATCAACCATCCAAGCACATACTTCAATGGTCGAGATCGATAAGACAACACTCTAGCCCCGAACGCTTAAAGTTAACTTTTAATTCTCTTATTAAAGTGTAATGGGGTAAGATAACTTCCCCCTTCATTATGCATCTTGGAAAATTATTATCGGAAATTATTCTGAAATAATTATGGAAAAATGTTAAATACCTTTTTCATCACCGAGTTGCAATTGAGCTGTAATTTCAACTTTGGGGAAGAATTGAAGAATTGTTCACTCTAAGCTTAGCTCTTCGAAGCTTAAAGAGAAGGAAGCTAAGAACAACTCTAACAGTTTCAGGTATAGTTGTTGGAGTTACACTAATGTTCGTTTTGCTATCTCTCACTTCCAGTATGGATGTCCAGTCAAGGCAGATGATTCGGGCTCTCGGCGGAGCGGACATAACAGTTTCGAATTCCACGATGATGGGACGTTTTGGATTTGAAGGTTTTCCGGGGTCTTCACGCACAATAGATGAGTCTATTGCTGAACTCATTGACCAAATCGTTGGAGTTTACGCGGTTTCTCCCCAGCTTTCACTTAATGGATACATTAACGGTTTAAGGGTCACTTTAAATGGGATAGATCCTGCAACCTACTTCGTTGTTGTCGGTGAGTTGAATATCATAAATGGAAGGTCACTATCGCAGGATGACACTTACAAAATTGTTCTCGGACACGCTCTAGCGGATTCTCTAAATGTTACAGTTGGAGAAAGCGTTATTGTTGGCACCAATTCTACAAGCGGCTACAAATTTACAGTTGTCGGGATTTTCGAGACAGGAACGCCTTTTCAAGAGATGATATGTTATATTCCGTTAAGAGATGCTCAGAACATATCGAATCAGCAAGGCTTAGTGACCCAAATCCTCGTTAAGTGCATCGATCCGAATGAAGTAAGCAGCATTTCAGAGGAAATATCAAGTTCAATATCAGGCGTAAGAGTAACTGTTCCCACCGGCATGGTTCAACAAGCATCTCAGATGTTGAACGCGTTAACAATGTTCTTTGCCACAATCGGTTTAGTTGCGCTCTTCGCTGGAAGCTTCGGCGTTGTCAATACAATGATTATGTCTGTGACTGAAAGAACCCGAGAAATAGGGACTTTAAAGGCTATAGGAGCCGGAGATGTTGAAATATTGAAGATGTTCCTCATGGAAGCCTTATTAATTGGTTTGATAGGTGGCGGTGTTGGAGTGGCAACTGGAATAGTACTATCATACCTATTCCCAATTTTGACGCAGTTTATTGGCTTTATACCTTTTGGAGGAAGCACAGCCTTTGGAAGAGGAGGATTTAGCCTTAGAGGCATACCAGCCTTGACTTTAACACCATCCATCGATCTCTTTACTATCTCATTTTGTTTGTCTCTCGGGGTTGCTGTTGGATTATTAGCTGGACTTTATCCAGCTTGGCACGCATCACGCATGAAACCTGTCGAGGCGCTTAGACATGTCTAAAGTGATCGTTAGAACTGTAGGGTTAACAAAGATCTATAAACGGGGAAGAATTAACGTTACTGCTTTAAATAATGTGGATCTACAAATTTCTGCAAAAGAAATCGTATGCATCATGGGCCCCTCAGGGTCTGGAAAGACCACTCTGCTTAACCTCATAGGTGGTTTGGATAAGCCGACGCATGGCAAGATCTTCGTCGATGGCATAGATATCACAACACTAAATGATAAGGAACTAGCAGACTATAGGCTACGGAAAATCGGTTTCATATTCCAGTTTTATAATCTAATACCCACGTTAACAGCCATGGAAAACGTTGAGGTTCCATTGGCACTTGCAAAGGTTCCTAAGGATGAACGTAGAATCCGCGCTCTTAACCTCCTTAAGACTGTAGGGTTAGAAGGGAGAGCTGATCATAAGCCAGATGAGATGAGTGGAGGAGAACAACAGAGGGTTGCAATAGTAAGAGCATTAGCAAATAATCCTTCAATAATATTGGCAGATGAACCCACCGGGGATCTTGACTCCAAATCTGCAATAACATTTATGAAACTGGTAAAGGAGCTCAATGCGAGAGAGGGGCGAACATTCATTATTGTTACCCACGACCCTCTAGTCGTTGAACAATGCTCCAAACTCTACACAATCAGGGATGGACGAGTAGAAGTTGCCTCATGATAGACGCTTATGATCTATTGGCTCACATATGAAGTCAAGAGGTTATACATACCTTTAAGGAGAAGAGTCCTCGAAAATGCTTAAGACCTTTATTTTTCCAGAAGGTTTTTAAATCTCCTTGGTTTAGCATTTACGGTTAAGACCTAGACCAGTCATCCATTGAAGACTCTTCCCTATTTATTGATTAGGAGTGGTCGGTTACGTTTAGCGTGATTGAATTGGAAGATTCGGTTCGAATACCGCCGGAGAAGTTTGGGCAATCTTTGCGTGATATTGCTCGAGAACAGTTGAAGATGAAATATGAGGGTATAATCGATGAAGAGCTAGGTTATGTAATCGCTGTAACCGACATTAACGTTTCGCCTGTCGGGAAGATTATACCTGGAGATGGAGCGACATACCATAAAGTATCCTTCTCTTTACTGACATTTTACCCGAAGCTTCAAGAGATAGTTGAGGGCGAAATTGTTGAGATTGCTGACTTTGGTGCTTTTCTAAGGGTTGGGCCTGTCGATGCATTGATGCATGTCTCCCAAATCATGGATGATTTCATCTCCTATAATGATAAACAAGGGGTTCTAATGGGAAAAGAGTCTAACCGAAAAGTCATGGTAGGCGACCGGATGAGGGTCCGCGTAACAGCTGTCTCCCTTGGGCGCGGAGGAAGCTTCGGAAAGATCGGCGTGACCGCACGGCAACCCTTCCTAGGCAATCTCGAGTGGATAGCCAAAGACGTTAAAGGTACAGAACAGCCAACCGGAACCGAACAAAAGTGATGCATAAATCAGCTATAGGTGATTAGGACATGGTTGAGAAGGCATGCAGAAGTTGCCGTTTGATCTCTGAGCGAAACATCTGCCCTAAATGCAAGTCTACAGACCTAAGTGAAGACTTCAGCGGTTTTGCCGTGATCATCGACCCGGGAAAGTCCACAATTGCAAAGATCATGAATATCAAAGAGAAAGGCCGATACGCCATCAGAATAAGGTGATGAAAAATATTAGTTCTCACTGATGAATTGCGAAGAGAACTTAAAAATCCATTAGGTTTACTGCTTCGAGGCTCTTTTGAAGAAACGATTAAGAGACTAGAAGAGATTGTGGAGACAAAGAAGCCGAAGAGGTTAATTGCGGTTGGAGATGTGGTCTCAAGCAATATTTTACGAGAGGGTATGCGGTTAGATGTTGCAATCGTCGACAACAAGGTCATGAGAAAACCTATAGCACCATTAGATTTTCGAACAGAAAAGACATACCACGTTAGAAATCTAACTGGAACCCTCTCTGATGAATCTTGGCAGGTCATAAGGGAGGCAATTGAGTATGGTGGACAAACAAAGGTTTTAGTCGAGGGCGAAGAGGACCTACTTACATTGATCGCAGTTTTACATGCGCCTGTAGGCTCAATTGTAGTTTATGGTCAACCTGGCGAGGGAATAGTAGTCATAGAGGTTACAGACCCTACTAAGGAAAAGGTTCAGAGGATAGTTAATAGAATGAAAGTTGAGCCTTAGAAAGACTAAAGTAAAAGATCATTATGAGACAATATCTCTAAAGGTGAAAAAGAGATGAAGGTCGAGATCAAAGAACGAAAACGTAATGAACTCTTTAAGAGAGAAGAAGTCAAGTTTCAAGTTAATCATATAAGTAGCGGGACACCGTCCCTCGCCGAGATTAGAAAAAGGATTGCAGACGCATTAAATGTGGACCTGGAAAAGGTTTATGTGAGGAAGGTAGAGACTAAGAGGGGGACCGGGATAGCTGTTGGAGAAGCCAAAGTCTACGATACCGTTGAACAAGCAAGATGCGTGGAACCAGAATACATAATACTTAGGAACTCACCTAAAAAAGAAGGAAAGGAGCGGTGAACAAATGTCAGAACAGAAGCATAAGAGGAAAGTATCCGTCTCATCGTATTACAAGATTGAAGGCACAACGGTTGAGAGGCTTTTGCCTACCTGTGAAAGGTGTGGACCTGGATATTTTATGGCAGACCACGGTGACCGCTATTCATGTGGGCATTGCGGATTCACGAGGTATAAAATTGAAAATTTTCACAGAAAATGAAGCATGAAAACCAAAATACCACTAAAAGTTATGGTAACACTAGGGTAATCGACAAGTTGAGTTGACTGTTAACCCCGCAGAGTTCGTTGTAGTTAGGATCCAAGCGGCTGTGAAAAACAACATTGTTGTTGGTTATTTTGGGTGTCTTAAAGCCCGATGAGGAACACATATTGATAAACGGGAAAGCCATTGGCGGACTCCCACTAGACGAGAGGAACATAGGTTACATGCCCCAAGATTTCTGGTTATTTCCACACTTGAATACATACGAAAGCGTGGCCTTTGGGCTAAGAGTTAGAAAGCATCCTAAAGCAAGAATTCGTGAAAGAGTAAGCGAACTTATTTGTACTGTAAATCTATAGAGGGTTTGGAAGATAGGAAACCCAAAGAGCCAAGCACAAGCCGGAAGCAGCGTGTGGCTTCGGTCAGGGCTTTAGCAACTAATCCCACTTTTATCTCATTTTCGAGATCCAAAAATCTATGTTTTAGGCCAAAAATGTATAAAGCACCCACACCGTTGTATTGACTCTAATATTAGATACTGCTATTCTCGTAGCCAAAGCAGTTTCAACGATCTAGGGTCCTAGCACGAAGATAGACTTTCAATAGAAAGATGCATGTAGGTCAGCATTTTTTTGATCCGTAAATTTCTTCAACTTTTTCTTTTGGCTCCTTACTTATTGATAGATAAAGTTGGACAGCTGCTATTGCAATTAAAAGAACTGTCAGCCATATTACCAAAGTCTGAACTGATGGATATTCCAGGGTATCTCGGAAGACGGGCAGGAAGACCAACCATGCATATACGATAAGCAATAAGCAGCAGATGGAGGATATAACGTAAAATATGTTTAACCTAAACTTAGCCAAAGCTTTTCCCTCAGCGGCCTGAACCGAATTTATTTTGGTTAACCCTTTATTAACAATTTCCCGCATTAAAAAGGTTCCTACAGCATGCGAAGTTTTTCTTTTCAGTTGTCAGCTTCAACCTTTAAAGGCGCTTAAAGTACATCCAGCAAGGTTTATGAAGATGCGAGCTTAAAAAGGAAGCGGACGTTTGAAACGTGGGGCGTGAAGTGAAAGTATGAAGATAGGAATTATTGCTGATACACATGATAGGCTTCCTCTGATAGATGAGGCTATTCAAGAACTTAACAGAGAAAGAGTTGAACTTGTGCTTCACGCAGGCGATTACATCGCCCCATTCGTGGTATCAAAGTTCAAACCTTTAAGAGCTAAGTTGGTAGGTGTATTCGGCAACAACGACGCTGAAAGAGATTTACTGAACAGAAAGTTCAGCGAAATTGGGGCACAGATCCGTGGGAGGTTCGCCGAACTAAAAATTGAGGGGTTAAAGATAGCGTTGTTGCACGGCGATGAGGCGGAGCTATTGGATTCAATCATCAAAACAAATTCTTACGACATTGTGGTCCACGGGCATACCCATCAAGCTGTAACACGAAAAGAAGGCGACACGCTAATCGTAAATCCTGGAGAGGTTTGCGGCTACTTAAGTGAGCAGGCAACTTTTGCTCTTGTGGAGACGGAAACTTTAGATGTTAAAATCCAAAGACTAAAAATGTGATCTCAGAAACTTTATCTGCATTAAGTCTGAAAACTGGGTAAATCTTAAATTGGAGAACAATGACTTTCGAGACTGTGACGCTTGAATGGTCGAGGTCTCGCATCGAATCTGCAGGAAACTCCTTAGCCTAACATTAATATTTAATTCTGTCATAACCATAATATCCACAGCAAGTATACTGCTCAGCTCCTACATTGGCATATGCGACTGGAGTTCTTTTGCTCCATATCTCTTGGATAGGTCGCTCTTGCTTTTTCCATTTCTGGCTTCTGCCATGAATCTATTGCCTGCAAAGATGCTTGGAAAAGTCAATATAAAAAGGATCCTATTCCATCATTATGTTTATGGCTTATTGGTCAGTTCGATGCCGCTTTTTCTAACGATGACCTTTGCGCCCGCATATACTTTGATTCTTCTAATTCCATGGCTGGGCCTTCGAATGGGTATCTTTGAAATCTTTCCCGCTTATGCCGGATCGTTCTTCGTCTACGGCGGGTTAACTTTAATAATAGATGATTTCCACGACATTTCCGCAAGTATGAGTAGAAGCCTTAACAAGATTAGAAGTTTCTTGCAAAGATTCGGCAAGATCCTTCGAGCAGCTCATCTGTTCTCGAGCCTAGTCTCAATGTACACAATGGTATGCGGCGTTCTTTGGTGTATAGGAGGCAACGGTTTACTCAGGGGTTACTTCCCATGGGAGTCGTCACAAATAATATTCTTGTTGAACCTCTTCATCACAAGCATCTTGGGATTATGGACCGCAAGGAAAAGGATTGTAGCCCGCTAAATATGCGCCTACATTAATTTCTCAGCCTCGATCTTCTTTGCCTTTTGCGCCGTGATGTGGGCTTCTCGCAGAGGTTCGGGAACATTATAGTTCTTGATGCAGTGAAGAACTATTCTTATCGCACTTTCTAGGGAGATTTTATGACCAACACTTACGTATAAGGGCTTCTTGCCGTTTTTCGTTGAGACAGCTGCGCCGACAATCTCCCCATCGTAAATTATGGGCTTCCATGATTCTTCTCCGCTATCTACGACCTCTCCGCAGAGCAGATTCTTCGCAACCCCTATAGCCGGCGCATCAAGGACTAATCCGAAATGGGCGGCTAACCCCAAACGCATAGGATGGGCTAACCCATGACCGTCAACCAAAAAGATATCAGGTTTTGTCTTCAACTTCTTGACAGCTGCGATTATTGGATGAAGCTCACGGAAAGACAATAGTGTCGGGATGTAAGGAAAATAAACTCTCTGCTTGGATACCTGCTTCTCCACAAGCTCCATGCTCTCATAGTTGAAAACGGTTACTGCCCCAAATGAAAAGTTATTTAAATAAGCTGCATCGACACCTGCAACATAACTAATCATTTCTGGCAAAGAGTCTTTTAGAATAACTTTCCCGGAAAGGGCTTTTTGCATCCTTCTAGCTTCTTTGACCGAGATTCTGGGGTTAGGTAACAAACTAGCAAACCGCCCTCTAAATAGGTTCTGAAAAGTGCCCATTCTTTAGTCGCTTATCTCAGCTCTTATCCCTAAGAAAATTGGACCCAAGATGTCGATCTTCTTTTTACGGCTTGTTATGAACCTTCTTGCAGCGCTGCCAACACTCAGATTGACGTCTTTCAAGCGTCTAGCCATCCTAATTCGAAGGTTAAACCTTTTCTTTCCAGATTTTACCGCTTCTTCTACTCTTGCCGCTGCAAACCTTGCTACTCCGTCAATATATCTTATCCCTGTCGGGACCCCTTTTTGACGGGCCTCTTTTATGATAGGAACATTTTCCAATCCTTTAGTAGGCACACCCAGTATATTTCCTTCATAGACGTAGATCTGGTTCTCAGCTGCTGGTCCCAGCAAGGTTGAGTCTTCCTCTTCTTCGTAGATGTAGACCGACACTTTTTTCCCAAGGACCTTCCCTTCATATACTAGGAATTCGCAAGGGCTCGGTGCATCCGCATGCTTCAAAGCTTCAAGAATAATCTGCTCAGCAATCATTTTTCCTTCCTCAGTTTCTGGCTCCAACTCGAAACTTATGGTCCTCGCAATCTCCAGATCTGATAGGGTTAATTCCTTGTAGAATTGTGGGTAAACAAGCCTTCTAATGTCTTCTTCCCCGTACATAACCATGGCTAAACGTTCAACACCTATGCCAAGGTTTAAGACTGGATATTCCAAATCGTACCTCGCTAAAGCTATTGGGCTGTACATGCCGTAGTCTACAACCTCGATCCATTTTTTCGTAGAGGGGCTGTAGATGAAGCCTTCGTACTCCATCCCGGGAGCGTAATACTTCGATGTCACCTTCTTCTTGACAAAACGGAAGTCTTTGAAGCCTAAAGGCTCCAGCAAAGCCTTAGTTATCTCTTCACCATAGCCAACATCTATTTCTTCGTCCATTACCACGCAGCTGGCTGAGTGGTGAGTACGGAGATGAGTTGGATCTTCACTCTGCTCCCTCCGGAAGCGAACATCCACTGAGAAAAGTTTCAGTGGAAGATCACTTTTAGGTTGGAGAGCTTTGAGAGTTAGAAACCAAGCACTTGTCATGTGGGATCTTAAAGTCATCTTGGACGGTTCTGGACGTAATAATGAAAACTCAGGAAAGACTTCTGAGATAACCTTCATTGCCATGGTGTCAGGCACATTAAGGGCTTCAGCCATTCTCTCGACTAGGTCATCGGAATCGATATCTCCCTTCTTATATTCCCTCAGAACTCTCTGTAAAGCTGAGACCTTAGCATCGTCCAATCTTATGCCTCTCTTTTCGATTTCTTCACATTTGATTTTGCTTAGACCAATGTCTGGGCGTGGTAAGGTCGCTAAGTAATAGCAACGGTCAAGTATAATGAGCGCCTCGGGTCCATATTGCTTGAAGATCTCGTTCTCGTCTATGATGATGGGGTTAAGAACCTCATCGAACCCTAACTCCAAGAAAGAAAGCCTAAGCTTCTGAATAAGGTCATATATGGGGTGGGATAGACCCTTTCTTTCTATGGTCAGTCTAGCCTTTCCGGAGGGTTGAGGAAGCATGCTTCCACTCTCTTGCCAAACCCTTTCGAAACCTTCTTTCTTAACCCTTTTGAGGACCTCTTTAGGTTTTAGGCGTCCCGCCATCCCTCTTTGCCTCCAGCCTCTCCTCAAGTTCGTGGATGGAATCTTCGAGTGAACTTCTCCTAACTTCTATGGTGACATCGCCCCTCGTCGCTTCGACTATCCGCCTTGCTACATCACATTTTCTTCTAAGTCCTGGAACTAGGGATTGAGCCTCGTCCAAGTTAACCAGTTCCATGTAAATCGTTTCCATAAGTTCTAGGCATTCTTCAGCCTTTTTGGTTTCGCCTCCTCTTAAAAAATCTAGGGCTCTACGTCTGAGCTCGCCTATGACATCGGCTAGACCGAGAAGGTATGGAGTTGGAGGTACGCCTATCTCTTCTGGCCCTGAGAACCGTTGCTCCCTAACCAAGAGGAGTATTATGTTTGCTTCTGCATATTCCTCAAATGCTATGTCGGCAAGCCCACTGTATATTAGTTCTGGGTTATCTTTTGAGAGGTTAATTG
>CAYSEL010000027.1:0-6231 GCA_964430035.1 uncultured Candidatus Bathyarchaeia archaeon | reverse complement strand
CCTCGTGGTTACAACGGAGAGACTGGTAGCCGAGGTTGTGAACTTTGATGATGGATGGGTATAGGCTTTGAAAGTCCATCACTCTAACATTGAAGTGTACACCTGCAATGGGCTGAACAACAATTGCACCCATGTACTTCTTGCCCTTTATGATGGCTTTCGTGGCTGTTGTGCCCTTCACCGCAATTATGTCCTCCTGATTCGGTATAAGCATGCCCTTTCTCCGGTGTTCGTACTGCATGAAGCTTCTAATCCACCTTGAGACCCCTTGGCGGCTAACATCTTCCATAGGCATCCGGCTTATCCGAGTCAGGATGAGAATGAGTTTCATAATAAGGTCATCGTTGTAAGACGTTAGCTCCAAAGTGATCTCAGCATCGTTCAAACAGTACTCCGCCAACTCGCCGTAGCTTAGATCAGCTATGGGTTTACTGAGCTCAATCTTCTTCTTGCCGAGGAGCGCCCTGCAAATCTCATCTAAAGTGATGTTGCGGTATTTCTGACCGAAGGCGTAGACTTGAATCGACCTGTTGAAGAAGAATTTGTAAAGGTCAACGTGAACCCCGTGCTTGAGGAGATATACTTCGCGGCCTGCTTCAATTGGGATTTCTTCTCTTCTGAAGCCTAACTTTTGGGCTCTGTGATAGATGTATTTGAAGTCGAAGTCATCGCCATTGAAGGTTATGACGAAGGGATAATCCATCAAAACCTTAAAAATGGCTGAAAGAAGGTTTATCTCTGAATCGTAAAACTCAACCTTAACATTTGGGGGAATTCTAGCCGTCTTCTCTCCTAAATCTCTGTCCTCTCGTTTAAGGAGCAAAACCCTTTTCTCACCGTCTGAACCGATTAGGGATGCGCATATGACTGGATATGCTGCCTCTTCCGCATTAGGAACCCTTGTAGCTATTGGAGAAAAAACCTCTATATCCAAAGCGACACGTTTCATTTCAGGCGCCGGATATTCTAGTAGTCTAATCCAAGATCTCAAATATGGAAGCAGGTCCTCTGGCTCGTCTTTAAAGATGGTCTCTATGATTTTATCAACGGCTTTTTCCACTTCATCGTAGACAAATGAAACAAGTTGACCATCTTCAACCTTGTAGATCATACCCGGCGAAAGATCCCGGTCGAAGATGTAGCATTGATAATATTTAATTGCGGCTTCCCAGACCTTCGGTTTTTTCTCCCCTCCAAAGATCTTTGGATACTCTTGAGGTATTATGTCCCTTAAACATCCGGATGGTCTGCCACCGATTGCGAGGGGGTCCTTCGCAACAATCTTCGTCACGGTCACATTTTTATCCAGAAGCGCATCATATTTTTCTAGGACTTCAAAGTGGTCGAAGCCCGGATGGTTTATGACCCGTTCAATCTTAGCAAGTTCCTCGGGCGTGAGATCTGTAAAGCAATATGGTTTATGCCCTGTCGTATCGTACCAGAGATAGATGCGCTTAGAGGTTGGCTCATAAAGTTTAACGTAAGCTAACCTTTTCTCCCCATCGTAACTCGCTGAGACAAGATAAGAAGGTGGAAGATTTTGCAGGGCTCCATCTTCTTGTTGTCTTCTCTGCTCTAAGAGGCCTGAGTTGCCTTGTTTTGTCTGGTCTTGCAATGATTTCTGCGACGGGATTATCTTACCGTTCTCAGCCCTTTTATTCGAAGGCTTAGGAAAGTACTCATCTAAACGTCCTAACACCATCTTATCCGATCCAAGATACTATTAGAACTTAAAAAGATTTAAGGTTTCCAGTTAGTTTTTTAAGACTGTCAACATATTAATGAGAGTCATCACCAAGCGTGGAGACGGACGTTTGCACCTCACCCCCTACATCCAACAGTCACTAGATTGGGATTAACCAGATTGGTCAATGGTTAACAGAAATCGCCATGCAATACGGCTACTTTGGGATCTTCTTAGTCTGCGTGTTCGGCGCCTCCTCAGTCATAATCCCTATCCCGTATACCGTCATCATCTTCTTCATGGGCAAATTCTTTGATCCCTTCCTCGTCGCCATATCAGCAGGCGCGGGGTCAGCTTTTGGCGAGTTCTCCGGTTACATGCTTGGATACTTTGGAAGAGCTGTTGTAAGTAGCGAGAGAAGAAAGAAGATGGATTACATCTTAAAAATCTTCAACCGTTACGGGGCGGCGGTCATCATCTTTCTCTTCGCTTTGCTACCTCTTCCCGACGACCTCCTATTCATACCGCTCGGAATAATGCGTTACAATTTTCTCAAGGCTCTCATCCCAGCGTTAGCTGGGAAGATACTTATGAGTTTCATACTCGCCTACGGAGGGCGATTGTCCATCGGAATAATCGAAGCACTATTAGGAGGGGAAGGAAGCATATTAACCATAGTGGCATCAACAGTCTTACTCTTTCTCATTCTTCTTGCAATGTTTAAAATAGACTGGGAGAAAGTGCTGCCACTAGAAGAAAAAGGAGAAAAGAAAAACCTAAAAGTAACTAGAGCCCCCATCTTATGGCGGGATAAATTTCTTCCCACAAACTCAAACTGTTTCTTTCCCCACCTTGTCTGTCTCTCTGTCATGGAGACCCAAAAAATGGAGGTTATAGGTTTTTCTGGTCTTTTTATACGATTTCTAACTCTCCTCTTAACGGTATAGGGTCTTTAAAAATTGAGAGCACCGGGCAGTTTGCTTCTGTTCTTCTCCAAGCTGCTTCAACCAGTTTTTTCTTCGCATCATAGCCACAATATTAGAGCAAATCCAATCAGTCCCAATATTAAGGCAATTATTGCAAAGATGATGATTGCTAGTATGGAAATCCCCAATGCTTTTAACCACCCACAATCGAAAAAGTGTTTCACTATTAGAAGCCAAAGTATTAGCTGAATAAAAGAGGCAATGAAGCCTTTAAAAAACGCGCCGAAAAAGGTGCCGACCACTGTTCCAATAGCAACTATAAGCACTGCATCTGTAAACTTCGCCTTCTTCTTTCCGACAACGGCCCTTCCAGCTAACCAAAGAAAGGGCGAAAGCACAATAACATTTACAATAATGTGTATAGCAAGCGCATCCAAATTGATTGGCACATTCCTTCCCCCCCACATCCCAAAAAGTATAACTGTCAGTCTTCTTATAATTTGCGGGGCCTCTGTTGGCATAAACCTTCTAAAACATTACTGATGATAAAGCTGTGTAGTTTCATGATACTTTAACGGTTTAAGGGGTTTTAAGGATAAGTTTATCCATTCTTACGTTAATCTTTTTTCAGTTTTGCTTTAGGAGGTTGAAATTTTGAGTTGGTTAGCCTTAACAGATGTTGTCCAAGTTGCGCAGGCAGTCTCAATCATAGCTGGGATCATTGCATTCTATATAGAGTACCGTAAGACCGTGAGAGAACGCGGTTATAACACATATATTGAGACGAAGTCGATTCTAGTTTGTTTGGAGAAGCTCTTCATCGAACATCCAGAAATGCAGATCCTATATGAGTATCTTGATGAATACAAGGATCTAACCATAGAAAGACGTAAGGTCTACCACTATTGCTCCTTGCTTCAGGAGCTCTTCGAGATTGTCTTCATAGCATCTCCACTTGATCGAGGTTGGATGACGAGCGAGGAATGGGAGGGTTGGGAAGAATTCATCAGGGACATCGCAGCACATAGTGAGGAGTTCAGATTATCTTGGAGACATGATAGAGAAATGTACGCGGAGAAGTACCGCTCTTACATGGACCAGATCATAAAGAACGCCATAAAAGGCTAGAGGAGCTAGGATAAAATTGAAGGTCAAACCTAAGATTAAAGTTAGGGATATGACTGTTGAGGATCTGCCGAACGTGTTCAATATAGGTGTGCGAGAATTTGACATAAGCAAGATATATCACCAATACTGGAGTTTGACTGAACTTACCAGCCATTTCGAGAGGGACAGAGAACTATGCATTGTAGCGGAGACAGATGGAGAAGTTATAGGGTTCGCCCTAGGCCATAAAAGATTCTCAGCATGGGAGGAGAACTTGGGATACCTTGAATGGATCGCGGTTTCAAAGGAATACCAAAGGAGAGGAGTGGCAAGCATGCTATGTGAAGAGGTTCTGAAAAGATTCAAGGCTATGGGGATAAAAAGAATATTAGCTGATGTAGTCGTCGAAGAAGATCAAGCCTCTAAGAAACTTCTGGAAAAATTCTCTTTCAAAGAATTGTTTTCAGTCATATGGTTTATAAGGGAAGCCTAAAAGAGAACATTATCTGAAAGGATGTAAGAAATGTTGACGGATTTCGTCCACTTGGAAGTACAAGATAATCTGGTATTCTCATTCAGCATAGTGAAAATTTGAGAGAGATATGAAAGTTTGACGTATGGAAAAGGTAAAATTTAAATGAAAGAGCGCAGAACAGTCCAAACCTAAATAAGCAAATGGAAGAGACCACATTGCCATCTAAAGAATATTTGCCATTATACATTTTATCCCAAATGTATGCCAAAGGAAAGAATCTCGTTCATGAGGATAAGCCAGATGAATTCGTTATTTGGACAGGAAAATATCTTAAGGAAAAAAGGTATGGTCGAGCTTTTCATTCTTGACGCCGAGTGTGGAGAGGTTCATTGAGACCCTAGCTTTATGTCTAAGTCAAATAAAAGGGATTGATCAGAATGGTAAGGATTGAAAATCTCCAACGATACATCCAGTTCAAGAATCAGTATAAAGATTCATTAATAATTCACCCGATAATGACTGGCGGTCTAGTGCCTGAAGAAGTTCAGCAAAGAATCGTTAAGGAAGGCTGGGCTAGAGTTGGCTATTCTGTGTGTTTCGATTGTATTGAGGGAAGATCAAGTTTGATTTCGAAGCCTCCCGTGAAAAAGTTCCTAGAAGATATCGCTGACTTTTTCGGCGGAGACCGAGCGGAACACACGTTTGGATGTAGGGCTGCACAGTTTGCAGTAATGAAGACCATAGCCGACTTTGTGGAAAATGATGGGTCAACTAATTATGCTAAGATTGTTTTAGCAGACCCCCTTTGCCACTACACGACCGCTATAGCTGCAGAGGCAACGGGTTTACGGTTAGTTGAGCCGCCGCATAGCGGATATCCAGATTACAGAGTTGAGGCTGAAGGGTTTCGGCAGAAGATTGAGGAGATAAAGAAGACTAGTGGTAGACTGCCTGGGCTTATAATGGTCACTCATGTGGAGCCTTACTATGGAAATTTGAACCCCGTCGAAGAAGTCGGCAGGGTTGCTGAAGATTACGATGTGCCGTTCATGGTTAATGCTGCCTATTCTGGAGGCATCATGCCAGTAGATGTGAGAGAATTCCATGCTGATTTTCTCACTGTTTCAGCACATAAATCCATGGCTTCTCTAGGTCCTTTAGGCTTCCTTGTAACAACCTATGAATGGACCAAGAGAACTTTTCAAGCATCAAAGATCGTTACAGAATGGAGCGGAAGATCATTTGAAAAGAAGATTCCTAACATTTTTGGTTGTAGTGTGGGCGGTATACCATTAATCTCCGCGATGTACTCCTTTCCATACGTCGTAGAACGTGTGGAAAGGTGGAATGAGGAACTAGAGAAGACACATTGGTTTATCCGTGAGATGGAGAAAATTGAGGGCATAATGCTGCTTGGCGAACGACCTCATAAACATCATCTTTTACATTTTGAGACCCCGATCCTCTGGGAGATCTCTAAACGCCATAAGAGAAGGGGTTTCTTTCTAGCGGAAGAGATGACGGACAAAGGCATCGTTGGGCTGCATAAAGGCCTAAGCAAGCATATAAAACTCTCTTTATATGGTCTCGGCTGGGATGATGTGAAAAAGGTTAGGGATTCCTTTGCTGATCTTGTTGACAAATACGTTAAAGAATATAGCATAGTCTATACTGGTTGTAGTCAGGATGACGTGGTGAGACAAAATGATTATTAGGACAGAGATCTTCTACTCTTCTGCTTCTCCTCGCCACTCTAGAGGCAAAGAGATACTCTTAGAAGCCTTAAAAAAGGCAAATGTACCATTCGATAAAGGACTCAAAAAAGATATAGTTCACGTTGTTACCGAAGATCCAACGATAATCTTTAAGAAACATGAAATCGTTAGCAATCCATCGTTCAGGAAAATTGAATCGTTAAAGATAAAGGAAAGAAATTTAGCCGGTGTTAAGAATGAATGCTGATTTAGTAGAAAAGATCCAAAAGTTAAAGAAAGAGAAAAAAGCCGTAATATTGGCCCATAATTATCAAAGGCCAGAGG
>CAYSEL010000026.1:0-9363 GCA_964430035.1 uncultured Candidatus Bathyarchaeia archaeon | reverse complement strand
GTATTAAGAGTCTCCCTCTCAATCTTCAGCTCAACTTTGAAGGGTATTCTGCCTTCTATGGCTAAGGATTCAAGTTTCATTGCTGGCTCGCCTTCATAAGTACGTTCTTGGCAGACACCTAAAATCGCGGAGACAGCATCTAGGACCCTTCCGCAACTTGTTGTCTTCGGATTTCTCTCTCTTCGCGCAAGCTGGTGAAGAAGTGTCTGAACCTCTTTTTCACCATATGGAAAATACTTTTTATTTTTTAATAGCCAATCTTCAACCTCTACTTGCCCATACAAAATTCCCGCAGCCACTCTTAAAGGATAACGTGTTGCCAAGTCACCGCCGATTAATGGTTGCTTCTGTAAGTGTGCCAGACGCTTAAAATTGTGGGAGCCATGTCTGCAAAAAAGTATCTCTCCGCCCCATGATTCGCCATCCAGACCATACCCATATCCATCACAACAGATTCCAACGATTTCATCCACTTCATACTCAGCCATTAGCCCAGCGATATGTGCGTGGTGATGCTGCACTTGAACTCGTTCCCACATATTTTCTTCAGCCAGTTCACTTGCAATTTTTGTCGTTACAAATTTTGGATGCATGTCACATGCGACTGCTTCAATTCTGCTATTTGTCAGATGGATTAGATGTCGGATTGTTCTATCTAAAGAATCTCGGGTCTCAACATTCTCAACATCTCCCACATGTGGTGAAAGAAAGGCTTTATTGCCCAGAAGGATACATACGGTGTTATTCAATTCCCCACCCAGTCCGAGAACGCAACGTTCACTTTTTTCTCTTAGAAAGATTGGCTCAGGGGCATATCCACGTGAACGTCTAATAAAAACTCGCATCTTGCCATGCAATCGGACAACCGAGTCGTCGCACCTCTGGACTATGCGCCTGTTATGGAGAAGAAAATAATCCACGGTGTTGCCCAGCCTGTTCAAAGCCTCTAAATTATCTGTTATTATGGGTTGATTCGGCGGGTTTGCACTTGTCATTACGAAGGCTGGGTCAGCCACATCGCTGAACAACATGAAGTGTAGACCTGTGTATGGCAACATGACGCCTACATTATGTAGGCCTGGAGCGACAAGATCTGAAAGGTAATACTCATCACTCTTTTTAAGTAGGACTATAGGACGAGCATGGGATGTGAGCTCTTCAATCTCTCTCGGACTTACCTCCGCGAAGGTCTTTACAGCCTCTATGTTTGGAGCCATAATCGCGAATGGTTTCTGTCTCCGAAATTTTGCTTTTCTGAGCCTAAGAAGAGGCTCGTCTAAAACTGTTGAAGAAGCAACATGAAATCCACCTATCCCTTTAACCGCAACTATGAATCCTTCAGAAAGGAGTTTACCAACCTCTGCGATAGGATCTTTAAGGTCAAGTTTTTCGCCACTTTTGGTTGTGAGGTAGGCCTCAGGTCCACATGCTGGGCATGCAACCGTCTGCGCGTGGAAACGCCTATTCGAAACATCCGTAAACTCCTTTTTGCAGAAACTACACATTGGAAAATCGCGCATTGATGTGTTCTCTCGGTCGTATGGAAGTCTCTCAATTATTGTGTACCTTGGACCGCAGTTTACACATGTGACGAAAAAGTATCGGAACCTTGGATCCTCCGGGTTTTGAAGTTCTCTGAGACATTCATCGCATATTGCTATATCCGGCGGAATAATTGAACCTGAAATCTCAGCTTTTTCAGAGCTTCGGAATATGCGGAACTCTTTATACTTCCTTTCCCCTTTTAGAATTTTTTTCTCTACTCCATAGATTTGTGCGAGTAAGGGCTTTTTAGTCTCCATCTCCCACATAAAATTTTTTACGTCTTCTTCCTCGCCTTCAAGTAGCATTTCAACTACTGCGTCGCCCCGATTTCGAACATAACCCTTCAAATGATTTTTGACGGCAGTTCGATAGATAAAGGGGCGAAAGCCTACTCCCTGAACTATGCCGAAGATTCTGACCTTCACGCGCAATGCCTAAACATCTCTTCAACTAGAAACGAGAAGAGCCCAATATAACCTTAACTTTGCAGTTTGAGAAGATTATTTGAAGAGAAACAGCCTTAACCTAGTCACCGCTTCCAATTGAAATGCAAAAAATGTTGGAAAATTATTAAAATTATTTAGAAGGTGACTTGAGATGTGAATGAGTCAGCATACAGATATTTTTCCGTAAGCCAAGTCCATGCAAAACTTATCTATGTTCTCAAGTTCGTACTCTACAATTTCTTCAGCCGTCTTCTTAACCTTTGTAAATACTGTGTTGGATTCACAAATCACTTGGACAGCAACTACGGCTGGATCATCGATGGGCTTACCTATCTTACTCAACATCCAAACATAAACCTCCTTGGTCTCAGGTATCTGCATATTTATCTCGTTTGCAATCTTGTGAGTTAGAAGGTTATAGATTTTGCCAACGTGACTAGTGGGGTTCTTTCCAGCTGCAGCTTCAGAGCATTGTGGCCTATTAAGGGAGATTAGCCCATTTACTCTATTGCCTCTGCCAACTTGACCTGAATCAGCTCCATCGGCGCTTGTGCCTAGTACTGTCAAGTAAACTCCGTTAACCCCTCTACCGGGCATATCTAACGTGTTCAATTGCACATCGATCTTTTCAAAGTTATTATTTTCTTTGACGAACCTAGTTATCTCTTCAAGAACCTCATTCTTCTTTACAAAATAATGTTTCTCACTCTCTATTAGCCGATCAATGAATGCTATGGAAATTATTAACTCTAACTTGTCCCTCTTACGAAGCCCCATAACCTTTACGTCTTCACCAGTCTCGGGAAACATTTTCTTGAACTCAGGAGAGTTCAGATATTTTTCAGTTGCCAAGACAGCTCTTTCGGTTTTAGTCAAAGGTGCCCACCCAACAGCTGCAGACGTATCGTTTGCTTCAAGAACTTTCCCACCTCTTCTAAAAATATCTGTCAAGGCTGAGGAGCCAGGCTGTATCTCCACTTGATAGACGAGATGCTCATCTGGATCAACGAACCTCATATTCTTTCTAAACCAATCTTTCGCGGTTTTGATGGCGATATTTGCGACCGCTATATCGGTGCCGTCGACCTTGTAGGTGGCTCTATCCCCGAAGATTAACTTCATCGGCTTCTTAACAATGCCTCCTCCAAATCTTGTTTCAACCTCTCCGGCTGCTAGCAGGGATTTATCGATGTTGTGATGTAGTATTGTTCCAGTCTTGTCTAAATATTCCTTACTTAGATTCACTGAAACCTCGTTCATTATACAGTCGCATATTGTGTCAGGGTGCCCCAACCCTTTTCTCTCAACAACCTCAATCATTTGCTGTTCTAAGGGGACTTGGTTGAGGGAATTGACGATTATGTTCCTCATGGATCTCGCCACATGTTTCGTCTTTGATATCTTCCGAAGCAAATATATAATTTACGGTATAATCTATTGAAAAAAGATATATTATTTTGTATAACTAGTTCTGAAGCATGCTTGAAGAAAAATATATCTTTAAGATGTGACAAAACATTATTGATAGTATTTTAAAAATAACTGGGGGTTATGATTTCGCTCATTAGAGGCTCAACTCTAAGGAAGATGCGGATAGAAGCTGGATTAACCCAAGGCCAGCTGGCAAAACTAGTCGGAGTCTCCCAAGCTCACATTGCAAAGATTGAAGGTGAGAAGGTTGACCCTCGGCTCTCGACAGTGAACAAGATAATTCATATACTAACTACTGGGCGAGAGAAAAAATGTGGAGATATAATGACGCGTGGGGTAATCGTAACAACCCCTAAAGAGAAGATCGGCAGAGTTAGCGAAATTATGATTAAGCATGCAATCTCTCAGTTACCCGTGCTAGACGGGGAGAAAGTCATAGGAATGATTACAGAAGAAAGTATAGTGAGAAACCTAAATCCGAACATAGCTGATGAGCCAGTTGAGAAGATCATAGAGCCTCCTCTTCCAAGCGTCTCCGATGATGCCGAATTAAGCGCAATTAGGCCGTTACTCGAGACGCATCCAGGTGTACTTGTGATGAAAAAGGGAAAGCTAGAGGGAATCATCACTCGTTCTGACCTTTTGAAGGTGATCTCGAGTATTGTATCTTGAAAGTTAAACATAAATACGAGCGGGGGCTTTTCATCATTGTTAAAATATTGCTATATTTCCAACTTTGAAGATAATTTCTCATTTTCTGAGTTAGTGAAATGCCGAAAGCGGTCATAATAAGTTTCAAGGCATACAGGCCCTAAAGTCTTCTTTGACAACGTTTAGAACAACATTTGTGACTGTTCTCTTTATGTAGGGTATGGAGATGAGATTTTTGACGAACGCGTTTAGGCCATTCCTATCCTTGAAACGTGCTATCACCGCTACATCAAAGTCTCCAGTGATGTCGTAAACTGAGATCACATTTTCTATCTTCGCAATCTTCTCCTCCACTTCAACAAGATGAGCCCCCTCAGCTTGGATTAATATAATAGCTGTCAACGTAAAACCAAGTCTATAAGGATCAACTATGACTGTGTATCCTTTTAATATGCCTTGATCTTCGAGATTCTTTACGCGATTGTAAGCAGTTCCAACAGATATTCCCAGCGTGCTTGCTATTTTGTTGAAGCTCAACCTTGAATCTTCTTGGAGGATCTTAATGATTTTAAAGTCGATCTCGTCAATTCTTTTAGGCTTCGTTGACTCCAATTTCACCATCCTTTACTTTTAACATTATTTTCTATTGAATAAATATTCAGAATACTGGAAAATTATATAAATTTTTTCATTTTAGAACGAAAACTTTATATGCAATTAATCAAAAAAATCAAGTTATTGAATAAATCCAAGGTGACAGCATGGTTGATGAATACGTGAAAAAAGCGATTGAAACACTGAAAAAACATAAAGTGAGGTGGGTGCATTCCACCTTCGTGGATATTCGAGGCTTAATGCAAGACATGATCATACCTGCAAGAGATTTCATTGATGGCTCTGCTTTCATATCAGGGCTTGGTTTCGACGGTTCATCAGTAAGGGGATTCAAATCCATAGAAGAGTCTGATATGGTTCTAATGCCGGACCCAAAGACCCTCGCTATAATTCCTTGGATGAGCGATGAAAGGCAAAAGAGTGCAATCGTACTTGGCGACGTATATGAAGCTTATGGAGGAAAAGAACCTTCAGAGGTCTGTCCAAGAGGTCACGTAGCTAAGCGGGTGACCAAGATAGCAGAGGAGGCAGGGTATACAGGGTACTTTGCGCCTGAAATAGAATACTTCCTCTTTTCGTCTATAGATCCGACTAAATTGACATGGGATCTGTGGGTCAGCCCCAAGGGTGGTGAAGGTGATTCTTGGGGAGCCCCAAGGGTTGTGCCTCAATCGCCTGAGATTACTCCTGGAAACTTCACTTTAAGACCAAAGGACGCTTATTACAGACCGCCGCCAGAGGATACGACGCTTGAATATAGGAATGAAGTTTCATCTATACTTGAGGATTATTTCGGTTTCACTATTGAGAAGCATCATCACGAAGTGGCTACAGCTGGACAGCTTGAGATCGACTTTCGTTATGGGGCTTTAGTCGAGACGGCTGATAGGACACTTTATTATAAGTTTGTAGCGAAGAACATAGCTAAGAAATATGGTATGATAGCCACATTTATGCCGAAACCAATCTACCTAGACAACGCTAGCGGGATGCATATACATGTCTCTTTGTGGCGAGGAGAAAAGAATGTTATGTATGACGCAAGCGATGATTATGCTGAGTTAAGTCAGGTTGGGAGATACTTTATCGGCGGAGTGCTTGAACATGCAAGAGCTTTGACCGCTATATGTTGTCCAACAATAAGCTCATACAAACGTCTAGTTCCAGGCTTTGAAGCGCCAATCTATATTATGTGGTCACGCCGAAATAGGTCCGCTTTAGTCAGAATACCAGTGTACTATCGAGGTGAAGAGTATGCTTCTCAAAAGCGCCTTGAGTACCGTGGGGCAGATCCTTCATGCAATGCGTATCTTGCCTTCTCTTGCCTTCTGATGGCTGGACTTGACGGAGTTAAGAAAAAGATTGATTGCGGAGACCCTGTTGACGAGGACGTTTATAAACTGTCTCCTGAGAGGCGTAGAGTTTTAGGCATTAAAGAGCTTCCTACAACTTTGAAAGAGGCGTTAGATGAAATGAAGAGTGATGAGATAATTCACTCGACTCTCGGAAGCCATATATTCGATGCATTCATAGAGTATAAAATGAATGACTGGAATCAGTACTGCCTTTATGTTACACCTTGGGAGATTATGAAGTATCTGGATTATTAGATGAAAATTGGAGGTTGGTGAAAGGAAGTGAGAGCATACATATTTATAGAGACGAAACCTGCAACATCCCTTCAAGTCGTAGAGAGAATAAAGAAGAAAGTTAAGGAAGTCGTTCAAGCAGACGCCATCTATGGAAGATACGATGCAATCATCACAATTGAAGCGCCGAACCTCGAGAGCATAAACGAGATACTCTACAAGGTCATCGAGAAGGACCCAAATATAATACATACTGAGACATCTCTGGTCTTAGAGAGTCCGTCTGAAAGTAGCAAGGTCAAATCTACTTGAAGAAGGGAGTGAAAAATGGCTTCGGCTAAAGACCTTCGCCGTAAAGTTTTAAGAGCCTTTGTCATGGTCACAGTGAAGCCTGGGACATCTGAAGATATAGTGAGGTCTAGGAGAATTAAGGGCGTTAAGATGGCTAACTCAGTACTTGGAAGGTTTGACGCCGTCGTCGTCGTTGAAGCAGAAAGTCTAGAGGAACTTAGAAAAATAATCTATGAGATGGTTGAACAGCATCCAAATGTCGTTCACACAGAGACTCTCATATCAATCTTCCATCCACAATCTTAAACCTTCACACGTCAAAAATGTAAAGTGGCGACAGTGCCTTGAAAAAATTGGAGGTTTCAGAAATAATGGAGGTCGATTTGGAAAAACTGGGCTTTTATAAAATGCCGTTAAAGACTAACCCAATAATTGATGATACAACCCTCAGAGACGGCATCCAAATGCCGGGACTAGCGGTCTCACCTGAAGATGCCGCAGAGATAGCTCGAATGCTGGATGAGATAGGTGTTGAAAGGATCGAGTTACATCATTATCAAGAGCCTGACAAGAAGGCTGTAAAACTCATAAAGGACCTTAGTCTAAAAGCCAGCATTGCTGGATGGTGCAGAGCCATTAAAGAGGACGTTGATGATGCTATGAGATGCGGTTTCGAAGACATAGGCATATCCCATCCGGTCTCCGAAATCCATTTCAAAGCGAAGTGGCCGGACAAAATACCTGAAGAACTCTTGGAGAGAGTTGTTGAGGTTGTGGAATATGCGGCTAAAGACCAAGGTCTAAGAGTCTTTGTCCACGGCGAGGACAGCACAAGAGCCGACTGGAACTTCGAGAAAAGGTTCATTAATGCTGTCCACGACGCTGGAGCGGAATGTTACCGGATATGCGACACGGTTGGAGTTGGACTTTCAGCTCCGGAAGCGCCCTTACCTAACGGAATCCCAATGAAAGTGAGGGCAATAAAGGCTGAAACCAAAATTACTAACATAGAGATCCATGCCCATGATGATTTTGGAAACGCAGTTGAAAACACTTTGGCAGCCATACGTGCCGCATCTGGAGTATGGGACAATATCTATGCTAGCACAACATTTCTAGGCATTGGTGAGAGAGCTGGAAACGCTGAAACTGAAAAAGTTATAATGAATCTTCTTATGCATCACGGCGTCAAGAAGTTCGAAGGAAAGGTAAAAAGGCTCAAGCAGATAGCCGAATTCATTGGAAAGGCTACATGCTACGTTGTTCCTCCAAATAAGGCTATAGTCGGTGATTACGCTTTCGCGCATGAGTCTGGGATCCATACGCACGGCGTCATCAGTAATGCCTTGACATATGAACCCTACCCACCAGAACTTGTTGGGAACGTTCGTCGATTAACAATAGGTAAACAGTCGGGAAGAGCGGTCATCAGATACAAGATAGAAGAGGTTACTGGACGGAAACCCAGCGAAGAAACCCTTGAAGCAATAGTAAAGAAGATCAAAAAAATATATGCGGAAGGAAGAAAGGCCTCTCTGAGGGAAGAAGAGTTCAGAAGGATCCTGCAGGAATTCGGACTAATCTAAAGTGAACTGAAGTATCCTAATCAGTTACTTCCACCCTTGAATTTCAATGGTCATGGAAAGAGAGTGCGCCCAGCAATTTCTGAAGTAAATAGTCTCCTAAAGGATTTATGAACCCTCTTCTTCGCCTAGCCCCTCTAAGGCTTCGAAGCCTTCTAAACGAATTGTGCTTTTACATTTCTTACATAGCAAGCTTAAAGTAGTTATTGAACCGTCCCCTGCAGTCTTAACGTCGATTATTGTGTATGTTTCTTCGGACTCGTCGTCAGGAGATATTATTGCACCACAACGAGGGCATGGGAACGCTCCATCTCCCTCAATCTTAGTTAAGTCAATTGTGAAAAGTGATACTTGGCCCATCTTCCTCATTCCTTTCCATGACCCAATTAAAAGTTTGTTTAGCTACGATTTTTAAGATTTAGGAATTATTAGTCCATATTGTTACTATTTTGGACGTATGATTGTTATTTTTATTTTCGTTTTCTGAAAAGTTTCTTGCCTTACATGTTGCAGACGTATTCGAAGCCAACCTCCAAGAGTTTGTCGGACTCGTCCACTATTGGGAAGCCTATGTGGTGTTCAGCTACTTTATCGAAGAATTCATTTTTTGTCATCGTAAGCGTTAGTGAAACGACGTTTTTGCCATTATTTGTTCTACTTTTATTTCTTCTAGCACGCTTATTTCGATTGATGTCGGCTTTATGTAAAACTCTGCAGCTATTGGTAGTGTTATGCCTTCTTTTTCCATGTTTCTACGGGAGCTAAAATTCTCTCATCGGGCAGATTGTAACATTTCTACTATCTTTCCAATTATTACATCAGCTACTCCGTGAAGCGTCGAGGATTCAGCATAAAAGATATGGTATGCATTCATTAGTTTATATGCCTCACTTGAGAATTTGGGAATACCTACTAAGAGCATATATTGGGCACTAACGTCTAAAGCTTTAGCTTGAAGTAAGAAAACTTGGTCGGCAGATACTTCTTCCGGTGCGCTTAACAAGTCTATGATTATTTTTGTCTTCAACATTCCTTTTCCAAGGGTTACAACCAAATAGAAGCTATGCAACAGGCCGGATTTGCCTAAGAGATTTTCTTCATCTTCTATCCCGAACCCCATTTCCCTAAGTTTTTCGATGACCACGTTCTTTTGGTATAAAGCCTCCTCAAGCTCTTCCTCCAGTTTAGGGGCGATCTTATAAGCATAAAGGG
>CAYSEL010000025.1:0-22861 GCA_964430035.1 uncultured Candidatus Bathyarchaeia archaeon | reverse complement strand
GGAACGCTTTCAGGAGATTACCGAGCTGCCAGACAAGTGCTTACTGCTACAGACTAGAATTACCGGAATTTGCCACGCCGATTTGAGATATATTAGTTGTTCACGCCCACCAGAAGTTTTGCGTGAACGTTTGCCTCTCTGCGTCTTTCACGAAGGAGTCGCGAAAATAGTTGAAGTAGGATCTAATGTTGAAAACTTTTCTGTAGGCAACCTTGTCATCGTTGTTCCAAACATTCCCTGTTACATACATGACCCCCAGAAATATCCCGACATTTATCATGCGTGCAGAGCTTGCAAGCCTGAAAGCATCGGCGAAAACCTTTGTGAAGATGTCAGGTTCATTTCAAGCAATGCACATGGTCTTTCAAGGACCTTTTTTATCCATCCTTCCAGCTGCGTCTTCGCTCTGCCTGAAGGCGTCCCCGAGGAAATTGCTGTTCTAACGGAACCCTTAACAGTCATTAATCGGGCTGCTAAACACGCTACTGTTAAGATAAGCGACCGTGTTGCTGTGTTAGGCGGCGGATTTATGGGTTTTATAACTGCTGCGGTCATGTCAAAGATCTTTGGGATTCGAAAGGATAATCTGCTCGTCACAGATATCTTCGATTTCAAGCTGAAGAAGTTTGAGGACTTCGCAACAACGCTTAATACTCGTGAGAATTCAATAACCAATGAATTTCTCTCCTCATTCGATTTAGCCTTCGAGTGCGCTGGAGGAAAGGCAGCTGAAGCAACAATAGACCAAGCTCTTTCGCTCCTCTCACCCGGCGGGAAATGCATCCTCATTGGAGTGAGCGAAGAAAAAATTCCAATAAGAACAAGGCTAATGCTTGAAAAAGGTTTGATGCTGAAAGGTACTACAAGAAGCGCGGCTATCGATTATCCAGAAGTTTTGGCATGGTTGAAACGTGAAGATTTCAGAGACCTCATTAAACGTGTAATCTATCCTCAGATGTTCTATGCAAAGGACTGTGAATCCATAATATCTGCATGCAAAACAGCAGAGGATCCCAAAACGCATGGTAAGGTTTTAATTGATTGGCGTCTATGAAGAGAAATTAGAAAGAAGGGTCTTGACATGCGTTGTGCTGTCTTGGAAAGTCCCAAAAGGATGATTGTCAAAGAAAGGGACATCCCATGCATAGGCGATGGAGACATCCTCATTAGAGTTGCCGCTTGTGCAATCTGCGGTACTGATGTCAAAAAATATTTTCGGGGTCACAAACTTGTAAAATCCTATCCAATTGTTCCTGGTCACGAACTCTCAGGCGAGATAGTTGAGGTTGGAAGGAAAGCCCGGGAGTTCGAGGTTGAGATAAATGGTGAGAAAGAGAAAAGAACATTCAGGGAAGAAGAAAAAGTTGTCATAGCCCCTGTAATATCTTGTGAGCATTGCGTTAACTGTATTGAAGGAAGACCGGAATCATGTAACTATCGAGAAGACTTCGGTTTTAATTATGACGGAGGATTCGAAGAGTATGCAGTGATCCCGGAAAAACTTTTGCATAAAAAGATTAACCCTGTCATCCCAATTCCGAAAGAAGTTCCATTATATATGGCGGCGATTGCTGAGCCCTTTGCATGTGCACTTCATTCACATAAGAAACTTGTAAGGCCGGGAAAGTGGGACAAAGAAAAGAATGCGTACAGTTTCTTATATGGCATAAAGGAAGGCGACATTGTTGTTGTAATTGGTGGAGGGCCTCTGGGATGCATGCATGCAGAATTAGCTAAGACTTCAGGTGCTGGAACAGTTATTATAGCTCAGCATTCGGAATCAAGATTAAAAATGATAAAAAATCTAGGAGTAGCCCATTATTACGTTCTCAATAGATCAACAGAGGAACTTGTTGATTCAGTGAATAGCATAACTGACGGTTATGGAGCAGATGTTGTCATAACTGCCGCAAGCAGCTCTGAGGCTCAGATTCAAGCTTTGCGAATTGTTAGCCAGGGCGGCGTTGTGAGTTTTTTCGGAGGGGTTGAAGAGGACGCAGTTGCGATTCCTACGAACAAGATTCACTATAATGGACCATTCATAACTGGAACAAGCGGAGCTTCTCCTTTTCATATACCAATCATTTTGAAGATGATGGCTGAAGGTAAAATTGATGCGACAAAGTATGTGACGCACCTCCTGGGACTCGACTATTTAGAGAAGGTTCTCCTCTTGCTTGGGGTTCCAGGTTTCACTTCGCTTGACGAAATAATTGCTGCTCGTGGAGAAGGTTTCTTTAATTTTTTAAATGATGAAAACCTTAAGCTTAAGAAGCTTGAAGAATGTAGGTGCCTCTCAGAAAAGGCTCAGGTTTTCAAAGGAAGCATTCTAAAAGCTTTGGTGATCCCATCATTTATAATGGATAGAGGGATTGTCTCCCTTCTGGATACTGGCTTTGAAGAAAGGAAGAAAACTTTAATAAGTATTGTAGAATGACCCTCTTTTAAATATTGGGAGGATGATGAATTGTCTTCATACCTGATAGGTGTAGATCTTGGGACATCCGCATGCAAAACAGTGATCTTTTCGCTTGAGGGCAGAAAAGTCTCAGAGTCCCAAAGAGAATACCCCGTATACCATCCCCAGCCTACATGGGCTGAACAGAAGCCTATGGATTGGTGGAACGCGGTGGTTGAGACGATAAGAGAAAGTCTCAAGAAAGCAGGGGTAAAAAATAAGGAGGTTGCAGGTTTGGCTGTTGACTCTCAGAGAGAAGCAGTTGTGCCCATAGGTAGGAAGGGTGAAGAACTCTATAATAGCATAATCTGGCTTGACAATCGAACTAGATCCCAAGCAGAAAAGATTAGAGGGCTAATAGACAAGGAAAGGGTGTTGTCAATAACAGGTGTGGTGATAGATCCAATCTACTCGGCTTCTAAGATTCTATGGCTGAAGGAGAAAGCGCCGAAAGTCTTCGAGGAGGCAACATGTTTTCTCTGCGCAAAAGACTACATAGTCTATAAACTCTCTGGCGAGTTCATAACAGATTATTCCATGGCTTCTAGAACAATGCTCTTCGATGTGAGAAAGAGAGTCTGGTCAGAAGAAATGTGCTCAAGTATCGGAATACCCGTCGAGAAACTTCCAGCTGCGAAAGACTCATCTGTGGTCGTCGGTGAGGTCACTTCAGAAGCTGCAGCTGAGACGGGTCTTCCCGAGGGATTGCCTATTGTCAACGGCGGAGGAGACCGACCGTGCGAATGTTTAGGGGCTGGTGTAACGGAGAAAGGATACGTGAACATAGGAACGGGTACAGGCTCTGTATTTGAAGTTCCATTGGACGAGCCCGCTATTGATGTGAAGGGAAGAGTAAATTGTTGCTGTCATGTGATACCTAACATGTGGGAATATGAAATAATAATTGCAACTACTGGAGCTTCTCTACGTTGGTTCCGTGACACTTTTGGACAAGAAGAAAAAATAGAGGCGCAAGAGTTTGGTAGAGACCCCTATGACCTTCTTACAGAGGAAGCCTCAAAGGTTGCTCTAGGCTCTGATGGGCTTTTTTTCTATCCGTATTTAACGGGTTCCTTCTTTCCGAAATTTGATGAGAAGGCTCGGGGAACATACTACGGCATAAGTCTCTCGCATGGAAAGGCTCATTTCATACGTGCCATCCTCGAAGGTATAGCTTTTCAGTATCTTGAAGCTTTCTCTATGCTTAGAGAACTGAATATAAAAGTTGAAGAACTCAGCATGGTTGGGGGAGAAACAAAAAGTGAATTATGGAACCAGATTAAGGCAGATGTCCTCAGAATCAAAATTAGGGTTCCTGAAGTTGACAATGCAGCTGCTTTGGGTGCTGCTCTATTGGCTGGAACTGGCACGGGGCAGTATTCAAGCCTCAAGAAAGCGGTTGAGAGCGCAGTCAGGCTGAGAAAAGTCTATGTTCCAGATGAGGATAAGCATAAGGCATACAGAAGAATTTATGAGGAATACAGAAAAACTTGCAGGAGAATATACTGAGTACTGAGAAAATTTAAAAACAATATCTTGTAAGGCATATTTGCAACGTAATCATTAGAACCTAAACTTCTCTAAAAATATGTAGGTTTATTATTCTTAATAATTTATAAGTCAAAATAAACCTATAACCATTCATGGCAAATCAGAGAATTGTTATCCTGATGGGTTCGAAGAGTGATATGCCTTTCGCTCAGAAAATTGGAGATTTCTTAGCGAAAGAAGGCTTCAGCATAAAATGCGAGTATACGGTATCCTCTGCCCACAGAACTCCTGACATTCTCCTTGCAAAGTTAAAGAAATACGAAGAATCCAGTGACGAAATAGTCTACGTGACCGTCGCTGGCTTGTCCGACGCTCTTTCCGGAATCGTTGCAGGCTCTTCAACCCGTCCCGTAATAGCTTGTCCACCGGATATTGACAAATTCGGATGGGCTAAGGCTTTCTCTTCCTTAATGACGCCTATGGCGGTTCCGGTTCTTCTTGTTTCAAGCCCTGAGAATGCTGCCTTGGCAGCTGCACGGATTCTCGCTTTAGCGAATCCTTCTATACGGGAAGAGGTTAGAAAAAATATGAGTAAGAAGAGGGAAGAAGTTCTAAGTGTAGATGAATAATTAAGTCTTAGGAAAGGATAGTGAAAATGAAAATAGATCCGAAGAATGTCATGACAGAGTCAAATCTTCCCTATCCCCTGTTTAGAAGAGGCAAGGTTAGAGACCTCTATGATTTGGGAGATAAACTTCTAATCGTTTCCACCGATAGAATCTCGGCTTTCGACACAGTCTTACCGAATGGGATACCCTATAAAGGTGAGGCTTTAAATCTTCTTTCAGCTTATTGGTTTAGGGAGACTGAAAAGATTGTACCAAATCATCTTCTGAAAATAATCGATTCGAGAACGGTCCTCGTGAAAAAGGCAAGCCCAATAAAGGTTGAGTTCATCGTAAGGGGCTACCTTTACGGCTCAGCCTGGGAGAAATATAATAAAGGAGAGAAAATCTCCGGCTTAGAGCTACCGTCTAACCTGAGAAAGGCAGAGAAACTACCTAGACCAATCTTGACGCCTACAACAAAGGCGGAAGTTGGGCACGACGTTGAACTGACGCTGGATGAAACAGTCAAAATTATCGGAAGAGACTTAACAAATACCATCGAAGAAGTCAGCCTAAAAATTTACGAAGAGGCATGCAGAAAAGCCGAATTAAAAGGCATTATAATTGCTGATACGAAGTTTGAGTTTGGCTTATGTGATGATGAATTAATGCTTATCGATGAGTTATTAACCCCAGATTCATCCCGTTTTTGGCCAAGCGAAAAGTACAAGGTTGGTCAAGATCAGCCAAGCTTCGATAAGCAGTTCGTAAGAGACTATCTCATCTCCATAGGCTGGAACAAACAGCCGCCAGCACCAGTGTTGCCCGACGATGTAGTTATCCAGACTTCCCTTAAGTATATAGAGGCATATGAAAAATTGACTGGGCGAAAATTTGGAGATCATGACCTAATCAGATGAGAGGACGAGGCGGTGGTCCGTCAAACTTGCCAAACAAAAAGTCTAAATATGCCGAAGCGGGCGTGGACGTTAAGAAGAAAGGCATAGAAATTTTCAAGACAACAATTCACAATCTCCATCCAGAAGCCTTTTGTGTGATTACTGAGGATCCTGACTTTCCAGGATATGGATTGGTTACACACGCGGATAGTGCTGGTAGCAAGCCGATCCAAGCCTACCTTAATTGGAAAGAATCGGGCAATCTTGACTGGTTCAAAGGGCTTGCGCAAGATGTCATAGCGATGAACCTCAACGATATTGCATGCATTGGTGCAAAACCTGTAAACTTTGTGGATTATGTTGCATTGAATCCTTTTAAGGTTCCTAAAACTGATCTTCTAAGGGTTCTAAATGAGGGGTTTAAAGAATGTCTTAAAACTTTGGAGCAGTTAGGCAGCAGGATCCTTTTCTCAGGAGGCGAGACCGCTGACCTTCCAGACATGCTTAGAACTCTTGACATCTCTGGCGTGGTAAACGGGCGGGTGAATTTATCAAAGGCGGTGACGGGGGCTAAGATTAAAGCTGGGGATGTTATCGTTGGTATGAGAAGCGGTGGAAAGACAAAATACGAGAAGAGAGAAAACAGCGGAATCATGTGCAATGGGCTCACATTGGCAAGACATTGCCTCATGAGCAGAGAATATCAAGAAAGATATCCTGAGATCGTTGATCCGCAAAGTAATGGTTACTTCGGCAGATTCAAATTCGACGACTATATTGACGTTCTTGGAATGACCGTTGGTGAAGCCTTGCTATCACCTATGAGGTTTTACGCGCCGATCATTTTGAAGATTCTTGAGGAATATGAAGGTTATGTTTCCGGGCTTGTTCATAATATGGGCGGTGGCTTAACTAAGGGTCTAAGGATAGGGAAAAACATCCATTATGTTAAAGATGACTTATTTAAGCCTGACCCGATCTTCGAATTGATCAAAAATGAGTCTGGGGAGAACTGGAGCGCGATGTACGAAATTTATAATATGGGTGTAGGTTTCGAGGTCATAGCGAAGCCCGAGGTTGCAGAAGATATAATTAGTCTTTCTGAGAGTTACGGGCTTGAATCGAAGGTCATAGGGCGCTGTGAAAAAAGCGATGGTGAAAATAAGGTCACCATAATAAGCGCTCACGGCAAGTTTCAATACTCTTGAGGCATTTGAATTTTTTAAGGTTTACTCGTCCTCAAGGGTTCGATGACAACCGATCTAGAAGAGCCTCCTTAACTTTCCTCACTTTCTCCATAACTTCTTCCACATTCACAGTTTTAATTTCACGATTCTCCAACACTATATTTCCATTCACTATCACCGTCTCCACATCCGCCCCTCTTACCGCGTAGACGAGATGGCTTACCACATTATAGACTGGGCAGAGGTGAGGCTTGTCAAAATCTATTATAACTATGTCAGCTTTTTTGCCTACGTCTAAGGAACCTATATGATTTTCCCAGCGCAGAGCTCTTGCGCCTTCAATCGTTCCCATCCTCAAGACAGTCTCAGCTGGCAGAACAGTTGAATTTGAATTGATACCCTTATGTAAAAGAGCGGCAAGTTTCATCGTCTCAAACATATCCGCAACATTGTTCGAGGACGGGCTGTCGGTGCCTAAGGATACCGTTACGCCAGCCTTGAGCAGCTTTGGAATTGGACTTATGCCAGAAGCCAGTTTAAGGTTGGATACAGGATTATGAGAGATCTTAACATTTCTTTTGCTTAGGATTGCAATATCTTTCTCACTTAAGTGAACACAATGAGCTGCAATTACATCCTCCCCTAATACGCCGAGAGAATCAAGGTATTCTACTACACCTCCCTTGACATGAATATTGAAAGCCTCCTCAATCTTCCTCGCCTCATCGCTAGTCTCGGCTACATGCATATGCCATATAATTGGATGTTCAGGCGAGCCGTATTTTTCATTGAGTTCAGATGTCCATTCCTTAATCTCAACTAAATATTGAGGATCAACAGTGTAAGGCGCGTGAGGGTCGACGCTCACCCGAATTGTGCCATCCATCTTTCCATGCCAAAGCCTCGCAAGTTCTTCGAGGTCTCTTTTGTCATTTTCTTTATGCCGTGACAGACAGCCATGACCTATTATGCCCCGTATCTTTGCCTCTGCGAAGGCTCTGGCTTCATTAAATTCCTTGTGATAGAAGTACATTGTATTAACGGTCGTTGTACCACTCATGATGGATTCAACCGCGGTTAGAAGCGCTCCAACATACATGTCGTAACCGGTCATATGCCTCTCAAGCGGCCAAATCCACTTTTCAAGCCACTCTTTAAGCGGATAATCATCAGCGTAACCTCTCAAAAGGCTCATTGCCGCATGTTGATGCGTGTTTATTAGTCCCGGAATGACGACTTTGCCTTTGGCATCAATCTTTTCGTAACCTGAATATTTAGGCTTGAGATCTTTCTCTTTGCCTATGTCTATTATCTCTTCGTCCTCGACGGCGATGGCTCCGTCCTCAATCGTTCCCTTTTCTCCTAATGTGACGACGGTGCCGCCGGATATGAGGAGGTTCATGATCTTCCCTCATTGCCTGAGCATTTAAACCTTGAAATATAAGGTAGGAAACTAATAAAAATAATAGTTTGCATAATGGCTTATCTTTGGACGGTGCGATTGAAGGTTGGAAATCTCGCCGATAAGGCTAGAGGATCTGAAAAGATACTTTGCAGACCTATTCAATGAACAGGTCTCGATAATTCAAGTTGAAGAGATGATTCTCAAAGAAGAGAAGAAAATCGAGAAAGAGTTGAAAGGCTTTGGTTACGGGATACCTTATCTTATTAAGATTCTTATTGGAGGAAGGGAGAGAAAATTTGTTCTAGAGACGGTTCGCCCAGGACCTTTCGGTCATGAGCACTTTTCAGACAGAGCTCAAATACTTCTGTGGCAACATTCAACCTTTAACCGTCTTCCATCTCATGTCCGCTCAATCGATGTTGGCGCTTTCACGAAGGATAATAGTTTAAAGTCTCTAGGTGACTGCAAAGAGTTTTTCATAGTCACAGAATTCGTTGAGGGTGAGCCCTATTACCTAGACCTTGAAAGAATGAAGGTCACATTGCGGCTTACTCAACTTGACATAGAGCGTTGCAAAGCTCTTTCAGACTACCTTGCCAAGATACATTCGCTGAAAAGTGAAGATGCAAAGCCTCTTTACACTCGACGCATAAGAGAGCTTATTGGTCATGGAGAATGCATAATGGGGTTAACTGACAGTTACCCCTCGAACCTTGAATATCTTGACGAGAAATTCCTGATAGGCCTTGAAAAGAAATGCGTTGAGTGGCGATGGAAGATTAAAAGGAAGAGTTATAGGTGCAGCCAAGTTCATGGAGACTTCCACCCATGGAATATACTCTTTAAAGAAGGCGTGGACTTTACAGCGTTGGACAGAAGTCGAGGTGAATGGGGAGAGCCTGCAGACGATGTCACAGCTATGACTATAAACTATCTCTTCTTTTCCCTTCAAACCTACGGCAAACTTGACGGCCCATTTAAAGAACTCTTCGAAGTCTTCTGGAAAAACTACTTGGAAAAAACAGGTGACGATGAAATCTTAACAGTTGTGCAACCCTTCTATGCGTGGAGAGGACTAGTTATTGCCTCGCCAATATGGTATCCAAACCTTCCAATAATGGTTCGAAAGAAAATCTTCAGCTTTATTAGAAATATACTTGAAAAAAACGTGTTTGATTTGAAAGAAGTTGAAATGTATCTATCGGATTAGCCAGGGCTCTTTCCGCTTTCAATTTTGTGCGAAAATTATTTAAAGGAGATTCGTAAGAAGCAATTGGTGCAGACATTCTGAAGATAGGTTGAGAAAGATGAACAGAAAAGAGAAAGTAGTAACTAACTTGCTGACAATTCTCTTGATCGCGTCTTTGATTGTTCCCATAAATCTTTACATAGTGCCAGTTTTAGCAACGGGACCATCTTCTGATACTATAGAAGTTGTAAGGGTTCCAGTAGATCTAGTGGCACAAGCCTTGAAGGCTGGCGATATAGATTATTACATCTTTGGACTAAGACCAGCGCAGGCTGAAGCGTTAAAGGGCGACCCTGACATAACTCTCTATTATGCTCCCGCTGGCTTAGTTGATGTTGGACTTAACCCAGCGCCCGCTCCGTCTGGTCAATTAAACCCGCTGTCAATAAGGGAAGTAAGATTTGCTCTGAACTATCTGATGGACAGAGACTATATTGTAAATCAAGTCTATAAAGGGTTTGCTTCTCCGATGGTGACCTTTCTATCTGCCTATGACCCTGATTTCGTGACAATCTACGACATAATTGCTAAATATGACTTCAAATATGACCCGACAACTGCTAGAGCTTTAATTGACAATGCCATGACCAAGGCAGGTGCAACAAAGGTAGATGGTAAATGGTACTACAACAATGCCCCTGTAACGCTGAAGTTTATCATAAGGGTCGAGGATGAGCGACGTGAGATCGGCGACACATTAGCATCAGCACTTGAAGACTTGGGCTTCACAGTAGAGAGGCTATACATGACTTTTGGACAGGCCATCCCCATCATTTACGGGACTGACCCGGCAGATCTAGAATGGCAACTCTACACTGAGGGATGGGGAAAGGGCGCCTTAGACAAATACGATGTTGTTACAATTAATCAGTTTGGAGCGCCATGGTACGGCTGGATGCCTGGCTACCAAGAGGCAGGATACTGGCAATATGAAAACTCTACTATAGACAACCTTGGAAAGAGGATTTTCATGGGCAACTTTACTAATAAATTGGAGAGAGATGAACTTTACAAGACTGCCACAGAAATGATAATTCAGGAATCTGTAAGAATCTGGGCAGCAACAAGGTTGGAGATACACCCCGCTAGAAAAGAGGTAGCGGGACTCACGGAGGACTTAGGCACAGGTCTCAGGTCGCCTTTAAACGTGAGAGAGGCTTACATAACTGGAAAAAACACTGTCAAGATAGGGCATTTATGGGTTCATACAGAGGCAAGTGTTTGGAATCCAATGGGCGGACACGATGATGTCTATAGCATAGACATGTGGAGAGCAGTACACGACCCATTTATATGGCGTCATCCCTTCAGCGGCTTGCCAATTGCGTTTAGATGGGACTATGAAGTCACGACGGCTGGACCTACAGGAACGTTACCAGTTCCTGAAGATGCTGTTATATGGGATCCGGTTGAAGATCGTTGGAAGACTGTTGGAGCCGGAGTGGCTGTGAAGAGTAAGGTGACATTTGACCTTTCCAAATATATTGGCGCAAAATGGCATAATGGCCAAACAATAACGTGGGCAGACGTACTTTTCAGCATATATCAACATTTTGAAATATCATATGATCCAGTGAAGAGCGGAATTGAATCATCCATATCAGCTGTTCAAAGCGAGGTTCTCGCACCATTTAAAGGGTTCAGAATTGTTGGCAACAACTTAGAGGTCTACTTAGATTTCTGGCACTTCGACGAAAACTACATTGCGGATTATGCTGACATCATAGGAAGCGATCCTCCAACGGGTCATTATCCCTGGGAAATACTGGCCGCAATGGACATTGTAGTCTTCGAGGACAAAGCCGCAATGTACTCGGAAAGTGCATCTGACAGTTTCGGCGTTCCTTGGTTATCCGTTAACCTCAAAGACCACGCCTCTCTAGTTAACTCTGCTTTAGACAGAGTGGACTTCAATGACCTCAAAAGTGTCTTCACAATCTCTGACACTGTATATGCAACTGAAGAAGAGTTAGCTCGGAGGAAATCCGCTGATCACGTCTGGTTTAATGAGAAGAACCATATCGTCATAAGTGATGGACCATTCTACTTGAACATGTTTGATGCTGCCGCTCAATACGCTCAACTGAAAGCCTTTAGAGACCCAAGCTATCCCTTCTCCAAGGGTGATTGGGCTTACGGCAAGGCTACACCGCCCGAGATAACGAAGCTTGGAATACCCACTGTGGTGCCCGGTGGCGCAGCTTCAATAGTCATAGAGGTCAGTGGCACTCCACCTCTTGGAGCAAAATACTTAATCAGAGATCCATTAACAGGTCAGATCGTAGATATAGGCAGCGCGGAAGCATTAACATCTTCCAAGTTCGTCGTTAGACTATCTCCAACGTTCACCGGAGGGTTGGAACCTGGACTTTACGAATTGACAGTTGCTGCTTACAGTGAACAAGTAGCCTTCGTAAGTACGGCTAAGGAATATTTCGACGTCTTTAACGTAATGCCCTTGGAATCTGCTTTCCAAGATGTTGGCGCAGCTCTATCACAGCAAATAACTTCAGTAAGCCAGAAAATAGACAGTCTAACCCAAACCTTAAGCAACGTTTCCACAGCGGTTAATAACTTAATGATAGTCATGGCGGTTCTTGCAATACTTGTAATCATCGACATCGTAATGACCCTAGTTAAGAAACGTTAGCAAATGCTACAGCAATTTCTTCCCCTCTTTTTTTGAATAGAAAAATAAAAGAAACTTTATTAGTAACGAATGCTTCTCGGTTGAGAAGTAGAGAAAAGCAATCGGCGAGATATATTGGGTCTGGGAAGAACTTTAACATTTAAAGCATTAAGCCTGCTTTTTGTTCTTTTCTCAGTCTTATTATTTACGGTCATAATTATCGGTGCAACAGGCGTCTCGGACAAAATATTAAATGCAATGGTACAAGACATGCTGAGGGGCATACGTCAACAATTATCACACCAGATACAGAATCCGGAAGATTTGGAGAGGGCGATGGTGAAAATAAAGGAGGATTTGATCGTAAGTTACGGTCTAGATAAACCATGGTACGTAAGAATGCCTGACATGATGCTAAGGATACTGCTACTAGATCTTGGCAACTCAAGAACAGTAAGAAGCTTCGCTGGAAGCAATAAAATAAGCGACATAATATTTGAAAGGATGCCGAACACAATATTTCTAATGGTTACTGTTCTGATAATTAACTTCATTTTGAGCCTAGTTATAGGCGTCAAAGTAGCCACCAAACCCGGCTCATTCTTAGACAGAATCACTTCGTTATATTCCGCGATATCCTATGCTTTGCCAGCATGGTGGCTAGGTATGCTTATGATCCTTACATTCGCATTTTTCGTTAGGGTTTTCCCTTTCGGCGGAATGTACAGCACACCTCCACCTACTGACCCGTTAATGCGAAGTCTAGATATGATATGGCATCTCTGCCTTCCAGTCATTACTTTGGTGGTCGCCTTATCAGGCTCCTGGATCTACATTACTAGAAGTATAGTAATAACAACTGCTCAAGAAGACTTTGTGACCGCGGCGAGAGCAAAAGGACTGCCGGAGAAACTTGTTTTGTGGAGGTACATAATTCGGGTTGCAGCACCTCCGATATTGACCAATCTGATCTTAAGTCTGGCTTTCTATCTAAGCGGAGCTATCCTCACGGAGACAGTTTTTTCATGGCCTGGAATGGGGATTCTTTACTTAGAAGCCATAATGTCTATTGATGAAGCGTTAATATTGGCTCTAACATATATCTTCACACTTATTTATGTCATTGCAAGATTCGTCTTAGAAGTTCTTTACGTAATTGTTGATCCTCGGGTGAGATACACATGAGTAGATACTTAAAGGAGTCTCTAAGTGAGTTCTGGGCGGGAAGAATTTCAAAAGCCGGGGTAATATTCCTGCTGATAGTCGTAATCGTCTCACTCTATACATTAGCGGTTTTTCCTTTAGATTACGGCACTCGATACTGGAATAATCCCAAATATTGGGTTGACAATCCTAAAGTCGCTATGCCGCAATGGCTCAATTATTTTACCAGCGAGAAAATGCTTGACCACACCATTTTGTACAGTAATATGCCTTCAAAAGCCTATCCTTCTGGAGGGTACTACCTTAAATTTTATAGTGCCACCTTCAATTTATCTCTTAATCAATTTCCTACCTTTGTCAATTTAAAACTTGAGAACGTAACATATTATACACCGAGAGCGCCAACAGCTAAATTGCTTGTAATTAGACCTGACAATAAAACGATTGAATTATGTACTCTGACTATTGAGTCGCCTCTTTCTGGAGAGTCGCCTCCATATGTCAGGTACGATATTGAACCAAAAAGAATCCTGCTCAGCGGCGAACCGCAAATCGCATTTTCACTCTCAAACTACTTGGTTCAAGAGTATAATATCACTCTCACACCAAGCCAAGTAATGGATATTGGCTATGAAAGAATAATTTTTGGCGAAGTTTCTGCTGAGAACAATTTCAAGCCATTAAAGGGAATATACACATTCGATCTGGTTCTTTACGCGAAGGATCCAAAGGATCAGATAGGCACCGCATCATTTATTGTGGGAGGACAAGTCTACGGAGTCATGGGAACCGATATTTTAGGGCGAGATCTTTCACAAGGATTGCTTTTCGGTTTCCCCGTAGCATTATTAATAGGTTTTACCACATCGCTCCTTACAACAATAATCGGCGCTAGTCTTGGAGTGGTAGGCGGATATGTTGGAGGGCGAGTGGATGATGTCATACAGAGGCTTTCGGATGTAGTGAATAATCTCCCCCAGCTTCCCTTGCTCATATTTTTGACATTCATATTTGGAGGCAAATTATGGATTATTGTAGCAGTTTTGATAGCGTTTGGTTGGCCAACTCTCGTGATTGTTGTTCGTTCCATGATATTACAGATAAGATCCGCATCCTTCATAGAGGCGGCAGCCTCGCTAGGCGCATCTAAATGGAGGATTATGGCACGCCATATATTTCCGCAAGTTGCACCCTATATCCTTTCCCAGATGATTTTTTATACGCCCACCGCAATCCTCTCCGAAGCAGCGTTAAGTTTTCTCGGTCTAGGCGATCCGAGCTTGCCGACTTGGGGGCAGATACTTGAGTATGGGTTCCGGAACGGAGCAGTCTATCTTGGTTATTGGTGGTGGATACTACCTCCTGGACTCCTAATCGTCTTTTCTGCCGTAACATTTGTTCTGATGGCGCTTGGACTTGAGCCTGTTATAAATCCAAGATTGAGGCGATGGCGATAATGCCTATACTTGAAGTTGAAGACTTGAAGCTTTACTATAAAACTTTGAGAGGCCCTGTTAAAGCAGTCGATAGCGTCAAGTTATATCTCGAAAAAGGGGAGACCCTTGGATTAGTAGGTGAATCCGGATGTGGAAAATCCAGCACCGCAGTAGCAATAATGAGAATCTTGCCAAGAAATATTGATTTGTATGAAGGAAAAATTAGGTTTAATGGATTGGACCTCATTAAGCTCGATGAAGATAGATTCAGAAAAGAAATACGTTGGAGAAAAATTTCGATGGTTTTCCAAGGCGGAATGAACTCGCTTAATCCCGTCCTAAGGGCTGGTTTTCAGGTGGCTGAGCCCCTGATACTCCATCAAAGTATGGATAAAACTGAAGCCCTAAAAAAGGCTAAGGAGATGCTTAGGCTTGTTGGACTATCACCTGAGTTTGCTGAAAGGTATCCACATGAACTTAGCGGAGGCATGAAGCAGAGGGTTGTCATAGCTATGGCTTTGGTTTTAAACCCTGAAATAGTAATTCTTGATGAACCTACATCTGCTTTAGATGTGAGCATTCAAGCGCAGATTATGAACCTTCTTAAGAGGCTTAAAAAAGAATTGGGGATCTCAATGATCTTTATTACTCATGATATAGCCTTGGCAAGTGACATCTGCGATAGAATAGGCGTTATGTATGCAGGGCAGATAGTAGAATTGGGTCCAAGCGAAAATGTGCTCTTAAATCCGAAGCATCCTTACACCCAGAAGCTGGTTGCAAGTGTTCCACTGCTTAGAGGCGGTAAAATACCTGAATATATCCCAGGTGCACCGCCAGATCTTGTCAATCCCCCTAGCGGATGCAGGTTTTATCCTAGGTGTCAATTTGGCAAGACGGAGTTTGAAGAACGGGAACCGTCTCTTGTGGAGATTGGGAAGGACCACTTTGTTAAGTGTTGGCTTTACAGCAGTGATATGAAGTGACTAGCCTAATAGATCTTCAAAATATTCGAACCTATTTTTATGTTAGCAAAGGTTTGTTTCGGACGATGACAGTGAAAGCCGTTGACGACGTATCAATAAGAATCGATAAAGGAGAGACTGTGGCCATAGTTGGCGAGTCTGGATGTGGAAAGACGACTCTGGGGCGAACTGCACTAAAACTTGTTAACCCAGTCTCTGGGAAGATAATTTTCGAAGGAACTGACATAACCCACATGAAGGGAGAGATGAAGTGGTTTAGAAGAAAGGCTCAAATGATCTTTCAAGATCCGTTCATGTCTTTAAATCCTTACATGACTGTGAAACAGATAATTGAAGAGCCCCTGATTATCCACAATATAGAAGATCGGGAAGAAAGAATATTAAAGGCTTTAGCCGATGTGAAGTTGCTCCCGCCTGAAGAGTTTCTTCCGAAGTATCCCCATATGCTCTCCGGCGGTCAAAGGCAAAGGGTTGGAATAGCTAGAAGCCTCGTGCTTGAACCTAGCTTTCTGGTGGCTGATGAACCAGTCTCGATGATTGATGCCTCAAGCAGAGCTGAGATCCTCTTCCTAATTCGAGAGATACAGAAAAAATATGATGTGGGCATAATGTATATAACCCACGACATTGCAACGGCTAAATACTTCTCAGACAATATGGCAGTGATGTATGCAGGAAAGATTATTGAACAAGGTCCAACCGACATGTTGCTCAAGAATCCATTGCATCCCTATACTATCGCGTTGGTGGAGGCTGTACCAGATCCAGACCCTCAGAACCGTTTTCGATTCAGAAAAGTAGTATTGGGAGAACCTCCGAACCCGATCAATCCTCCATCTGGATGTCGGTTCCATCCTAGGTGCCCTTATGCAACAGAAGAATGTGAGAGAAAGGAGCCCCAATTAAGGGAAATTTCGAAACGCAAAGTAGCCTGCCATTACGCTGAAAGATTTATGAAATGACATGTTTGGTTTGAGATATGATGAGGAAGCCGACATCTTACTTGAAGAATGGGTGGTGTATCTGGATCACTGGCTTGCCAGGAAGCGGAAAATCTACTATCGCGCATTGTTTGTCAGAGATTTTGGAGGAAAATGGGATTCATGCTCAAATACTCTCTTCGGATATGCTCAGAGAGGTTCTGACTCCCAGACCAACATACACTGATGAAGAAAGGGATATGGTTTACGGGACGATCGTTTTCATCGCAAAATTGTTAACTGAAAATGGCGTAAACGTAATAATTGATGCAACCGCGAACCGTAGAAGATACCGAGACAAAGCGAGGGAGGAGATTCCATATTTTATGGAGGCCTATCTCCGATGTCCCTTAGAGATCTGCATGGAAAGGGAATCCAAACGCAAAGATGCCTACCGCGCGCCTGCCGCTATCTACAAAAAGGCTTTCACAGGAGAGAGTAAGACGGTTCCTGGAATCGGCGCGCCCTATGAAGAACCCTTGAAGCCTGAGGTTGTAGTTGACTCTGACCGAATGAGTCCATCTGAATGTGCAAGCAAGATTTTTGAAAAGATAGCGGAACTGTTCTATAATAAGAGCTTTGCTCGTTAACCTGTATCTGGCGGCACAAGACTTCTGAGCCTTTGGAGTGAAGCCAGTTTTTCTCTATCTCCCAAATGAGCATTCTCGATACATTCTTTTAATATTAAAATCGACTCGTCCATGGCCTTTCTATTAACTGGAAAGGGGACACCGTCTTTCCCTCCATACGCAAACGAATATTTGACTGGATCCTTCCAGCTCGGCTTCTCTCCGTATATTAGTTCAGCGATCAATGCCAATCCTCTTACTGTTGCTGGGCCAACCCCTTTGATGCTTAGCAATTCTTCATAGTTGCTAGGCTGGAACTCGTAGGCTCTTTCTAAAGCTTTCCAATTAATTGTTGAGGGCATGTAGAGAAAGTCAGCGACAAATTTAATTTCATAAGTTGAAGGCATCCACTCCTGAAGCGATTTTTGATATATTGGGCGGATTGACCTAAGCATATTGATTACTTTCTTCGGTCTTTCTTTCACAATATCCACTGAAACTTTTCTGCAGTCTTCGCTTTCCTTAGCAGTCATGTCCAATGCTTTGTCCCTCTTCTTCTCTCCGACTATCGCTTCATGGGGCTCATTTACGAAACTCTTCACATGTTCGGAGAGCCAATGGTATCTTCTCGCAGTTCGATCATCCACACTCATGCCTTGCTGAACGACAGCCCATTTCCCATCCTTCGTCAAGAAGAAGGCATGGTGATAGAGTGGATAACCATCTTGGACCGCGGTATTATCTACCTTGGCGCTTAATCGGCTTGCGAGTTTAAGTCTGTCAATCTCTTCTGTGGATAAGCTGAAATCCATCCCTACTTTATCTAGCTCGTAAAGCGTCTTCATTGAGGCTTTACCCTTTCCTCCACATACAGACACCCCAAGACTTTCGTGACTTAGGGCCGACTTTAATACGCCTGTCACCACGGTTGTGACACCTGAAGAATGCCAATCATAGCCAAGAACGCAGCCTAGAGCTTGAAACCAGTAGGGGTCAGAGATTCTTTCAAGAAAGACTTGGTGGCCGTATTCGTCGATGAGAATGGTGACTATTCCCTTTGCAAGATAGATCATTCTCTTAACTAACCAGTGAGGTGCCCTACCTTGATGAAGGGGGAGATGAGCGAACCCTGTTTTCCTCATTTTTTCACTTTTGATAGGTTTCGATGATCTATTAATATTGATAATGAAAAGGGCATTTATTAAGAATTTATAGATCGTTTCTTTATGGATGCTTATCGACGTAATAAACGTCCATCCCTGTCTATCTCTCCATATCGTATTCTCGTGGTAGAGATGGGGATATGATTCTCCGCCGGAATCATGTCAATAACTATAACATGTAATGGTGCCAGTCCAACATGCCTCCTTACCTCATTTATCTGATGCGCGACTGGTTCAGTCTCTTTGCTTACGACAATGGCTTCAAGTTCCTTATCAGTAGCGGCTGGACCATAAGCATCATCTAAAGGTGTTATCTTAAATCTACCATCAGGACTCATTTTTTTAAGGTAATAGGTAAGCTCAGCCATCCTTTCATTATAAGGAGCGACTTCATGATTTTTTTGGAGTTTCTTTGCAAAATCATCCGTAACCAAACCTATCCAGACAGTTTCACCAACTTCGAAGGCTTTGATCAGCAAAGCCATATGTCCCTTATGCAGTTGGTCGAAGGTTCCGCCGACGCCAACCAATCTAAACTTTGTTTCCAATTGAATCACCCGGGCTTCTTTAACAGTGAAGATTTTGGTAACTGCTCGACTGCAGCGCCCATAAATTTTATTCTTAGGTGACATAAACCTATACATATTTTCGAATGAAACTTCTTTTGAGTATATTCTGGCAAAGAATAGCAGACTAGATCGTTGAAGATACGCCTAGAAACTTTAGCCCAGACTTTAGATAAGCAACCTTGATTTTTCATTAATTTTTCATCTCGAATTCGACAAATTAACTTCGACTAACTTCTCATCTTTTCGCTTTTATGCTCCTCAAGCGGATTTAGGGATGGGAACGCTTGGAAGCATGCTTTCAAGATAGGCGGTCCGAGAATTACTAAAAAGGGTATTTCAGTTGCAAAAGTCCATATGAGCCATATTATTGCCACCCACCACTCCAACTTGAAGCCGCCGCCCACAGCTGCTGGCAAATAAAATACTTGACTATACCCCCATACAACAAAGCCGATGATTGTGCTTCCAACCGCTAAACCTAAGACTGACCCTATACCGTAACTTCTCCATTGAGGTCGAAAGCATCCAACGACAATCATTATCATGTAGCTTGCAATTGAGAGGCCTAAGAATAGAATAGTAGCCTCCAAAGAAAAATAGGTTATTAGAACATATCCCGAAACTACGAACTCGATTATGAGAAGTATACTTGCAAATAAAACGGTTTTGACCCAATTAATTCTTCTTCTCGAAACATGTCCAAGAAGATAAAAACCGATGAAGTTTGATGTTACACCGGCTGAGAGGCTGAGTAAAGGGTCGCCGTGAACTAGAATGTCGCACATGAATATGCCAATGGCCGCCCCTATACCGCCAACTAATGGTCCGAATAGCACCGCGAAGACAGCTGGAATGACTACTGAAGGCCAGAACCTTACAATTCCAACTCCAGGTGTTGTTATCGGCGCAAAAAGGTAGATTATGTAACCAATGACGCCGTAGAGACCGCCACATATAGCGCTTGCAACGATCTCCATTGTTCTCATGTTCTCAACCTTTTGCGGTTTAAATAAGGAAAGAGTGTTAACTGATAAGATTTTTGTATATGATGTTTAAACATGTCGCAATTTTTCTGTCATCATAGTATTATATTGCTGTAACCTTTATGAGAATCTATGCATTTGAATTATCGTAGTGGCCGTCTCATATGATTGCTACTTTAGATATCGGCGCAAGTACAACAAAAGGTATTCTTGCAGATGAAAGCCTAAGAATAATTGGTAAAAGTCTAGTTACAACTGGTGACCCTGAAGTCGTAGCCACTTATGCTCTGAAGAACCTTCTAGATGAATTTGGCAGCGACTATAAAGTTTCTATAAGATTTGTCGCTATTTCAGGTGGCGGCTCAAGATTTATCGGACAAAGACTTCTAGATATACCTGTTAAAAGGGTTGATGAGATAAAAGCTATAGGGCTTGGAGGCTTACATTTGACACGTAAGCCGAAAGGCTTAGTTGTGAGTATTGGGACTGGAACAGCAATGGTTGTCGCCCGTGAGAATGGTAAGGACATAAAACATATTGGCGGAACTGGTGTCGGCGGTGGAACAATAATCGGTCTTTCCAAGAGAATGTTAGGGATAGATAAATTCGAAATTCTCGAGAACATGGCTTCTAAAGGCAGAGCTGAGAAAGTAGACCTCACAGTAGCCGATATTGTTGGTGGACCAATAGGGATGGTTCCAGCCGAGGCAACAGCCTCGAACTTTGGAAGGCTTAATGGTGAAGCCGAAGACAACGACATTGCAGCCGCAATATTTAACATGGTTTCTCAAGTGATTGGGGTCGTTGCGTCTATGGCGGCTAAGGCGCACAATCTAGAAGATGACGTGATCATTGTAGGAATGCTAGCGAAAAGCAGAATAATATCAAAAATTCTGCATGAAACTACTGACCTTTTCGGGGTTAAAATCCAGATACCTCAAGACTGCGAATATTGCACGGCTCTAGGCGCAGCCTATTATGCTTCCATTTTATGAAATTTACAACCTTTTGTATGACCACTTATAAAATATTAATTTTTGTCAGCGCAAAGTTTTAAAGGAGGAATCTGCGAATTTGCTTATCGCAGCCTTAGATTGAGGAGATGCACCAGTTGTCTTCCAGCTCCCTACTTGAAAAAAAACTTGATGTCCTTTTGAAACTTAGGAAATATGAGCTTCTGGGAAAAGAGGAAGACAAGGAAGGAACATTTCTAACGGTTGAAAACCCTAGGGGAAAGAAGTTGCTTATATGGGCTTTGATGGGGGTTGAGATGATAGGTATCCGTTATATTAACCTTCTGTCGAAGAAGGTTGAAAGCCTAGGGCTTGACGGAGGCATAATCATCTCAACTGGGAAATATACATACTCCGCTAGATCGAATGCTAGGAAGAAAGGCGTAGAGATTATACCGCCTAATTTTCCATCCTTCAACATATTCGAACATTACCTAGTTCCAAAACATGAGATACTCTCACCTGAAGAGAAAGAAGCTGTTCTAAAAAAGTATAGGGTGGAACCGTACCAGTTACCTCTCCTAAGAACCTCTGACCCTGTGGCAAAGGTCATTGGTGCAAGAGCTGGAGACCTAGTGAAAATTACTAGGAAAAGCCCAACAGCGGGCGAGTATGTCTCCTACCGTTATGTGGTCGAGGGATAAAGACAAAATCACGGAAGATTTGCCGGATAAGACGCTACAGTCCCTTCTTAACTTCATAAAGAATTACTAAAGCCTCACCTAATGGAATTCCAAGCTCTATGGCTAATCTTCTCGGCGTGATATCAGGGTGCTCGTTTAGAAACTTCTCTGCAACATAGGCCTTGTGATGCCTGTACATAACCATTGCGTGGACAGTCTCTACTAGAATTGGCCATAAAGGGTTATCCACATACTTTTCAACATCATCACTCATAGAGCACACCTTGAAATGCGATTGTTCTTAAGAATAAAATACGTCTTTTGTTCCTTTTTATCATTTCCAGGCTAGGATTATTGTTAACTATTAACTGTCAACGTGAGGTGTGAATACACTAATTGTTCCAGTGTTCATAATTCTTATTAGAAGAGCATGAGAAAATATTTGGCTAAATGTCTCGGCCACGAATATTTAAGTCACGTGCAAGTCCCGGAAATAGGTTGTTCCTAATCATCTTAGTTATAATCGCCTTATACGCATATGTATCTAAGGCGGTTGATGAAGGATACGTTGTTAAATCTGTAATCTTGACTGTTTACCGAGACGGTGTAACCCATATCGAAGGGACATTTGCAGTCGATGAAACCTACCCCAGCATAACGGTTCCTCTCCTCTCCTCATCTATCAGCAACATAGTTGTTCTAGATGAAAACCAAACCATTCTCGATTATGAAGTAACAGGGGCAGAGATGACAATCTACACTCTCGGCGCTACGGCAGTAATTATGGAGTATGACACAGCTACGTTAACCTTTAAGGAGGCTGAAGTTTGGACTCTAAGCCTAGACAACCCTTACAACCTAACCGTTATTCTTCCCGAAGGCTCAACAATAATCTATCTTAACAGGTTGCCCGATTCGATAGATGCACAGAACCAGAGGATCCTTCTTTCCTTGCCTCCAGGCGATTGGGAGATAAGCTATGTGTTGCCAATTGCTCCGTCTCCCATCTTCCATGTCTCCAATCTTACAGTCATCCCGTCAGAGGTTGAGGTGTCCGCAGAGGTTACTATTTCAGCGGAGGTGACAAACGTCGGCGATGGTGGCGGCTCATATCTTGTTGTACTCAAGATTAACGGCAAGGCCGAGGCAAACAGGACAGTGACTCTTCAACCAGGAGAGACGGCGACCGTACAGTTCAAGATTAAGAAGGAAAAGCCGGGTGTATACATTGCTGAGATAGCTGATCAGACAGCTGAGTTCAGAGTTAAAGAAGTCCCTATCTTTCCATTCACATATGCGGTTTTAATAGCCTTGCTGGCTATCATTGCTATTGTTCTGCCAGTTCTGCTTAGACGGAAGAGCAAACCAGATGTTGAAAAGATTTTTAGAACTTACCCATACCTTAGGCAGGAAGATAAAGATGTTATCAAATTTCTTGTCGAGAAGGGC
>CAYSEL010000024.1:0-5158 GCA_964430035.1 uncultured Candidatus Bathyarchaeia archaeon | reverse complement strand
CTACAAACTGGGCAGGTGGACCCTACACCATATATAAAAGCTCATCCAGAATGGAAGATAGTTACCTTAACGCCTAGATTTCATGAACTTTTAGCGGGTGCAGAAGTTGTCATAACACATTTCGGCTCCACGGTCCTAGACGCGCTTGTCTATAAAAAGCCGACAGTAATAGTGCCAAATCCAGAATGGACAAGAACAGCGGGAGAAGAAGACGCAAAGATACTTGCGAAAAAAGTCAACGCAGTTATAGTTAATGAGATTACGAAGGAGAATATTCTGAATGCGGTAGAGGAGGCGAAAAAGAAGGCTATACCTACATTCCCAGATGGGGCGGAAAAACTTGCAGGTAAGATAATTGAACTCATCTCCGAGAGACAATTATGAGGCATTTTACAGAACTGCTAAAAAGTTTAATAATTAGGTTCCAAAATATCATAAGATCTCAGACTGAGTGAATCTGATGCATACTAGTCACAGGAATCTGAAGATGGAATGACCATTAGACCACTAATATCCGTTATAGTTTGCGCTCATAACGAGGAAGATTATGTCAGTAAATGCCTGTCTGCTCTCCAGCATGCGCTTAAAGGATATGAGAACGAAATATTACTTATTGCGGATAGATGCAAAGATAATACCGTGAAAAAATCTCAGGAGTACCCAGTTAGAATCATTGAGAAAAATTGGAAGCATTGGCGGAGCAGTTATTCAGAGTCTCTGCAAATTGGATTTTTGAATGCAAAAGGCTATTACTTAAGCATTGTTGATGCTGACATAGTTGTTCCGCCGAATTTTTTCAGAAAACTAATCCCCTGCATTAATGGAAGAACCGTATCCGTTGCAGCTGATGTGATAACTTATCCTGAAACTTTTCTGAACAGGCTTATGAATGCATGGGAGAGGACGTATAAACTTGCACCTGCTGGAAGGGCGCCGTATGGTGCAGCAAGAGTTCTTCTGAGAAATGCTCTAAAAGAAATAGGCGGTTTTAGAGATGTACCCACACCGGACACGGATGTCGATATTAGGTTTGCGAGACACGGGTACAATAGCGTCACCAACAAAGAAGTAAAGGTTTATCATATGAGGCGGATCACATTGAAGACAGTGGTAAATGGACAGATTAACTGTGGGAGAGGACGCTATTGGCTTGGGATAAGCTTTTCAAGAACCTTAGGGCATGCATTACTTAGGTTTAGACCTTTCACCGTTTATGGATGGTTGTTAGAAAAGAGATTGGCAGAGAGGACGAACCTAAAGCTCCCTTAACCAAAAATTTAGTGAAGCACGGTTAGAGCTATTACGCATTGATTTGGCCTTAACTTATTATTTTTAGAAAAGCCTGATTACATTAGGCTTGTTAAATGTAAAGACAATTAAAGAGACTGGCACCACAGGTTTTATCTTGAGAGAATCTAGTATGAATTTATTAAGTGGTAGGCAATCCCTTTGACAGGCAGAGAATTGACGCAGAAGTCTGAATAAGAGATATATTTGGATATGTAATTTGAGGTTTGACGTGAAAGGGTTTGGTCAGACTAAGATATGCTGGTCTCATGGTTTTTGCTTCTCACATATTCAGCGTAGCGACAGGAATAGTATTCGTCCTTATGATAACGAGAAGCGTCACGGTGGATGAGTTTGGAATATGGAACAACATGGGAGATGTGCTCGCATATTTTACTCCCGCAGCTGCGATAGCTCCTTTCTGGGCGGGACGCTTCTTTGCTAGGGGGCATAGAGGGTCAGCCAAGACGGGCTTGATTGTTAACGCCTTAATGGCACTTGTTTTTTTCTCTGTCTACATCCTATTAATACCAATGATTATGTCCGCTTTACAAGTCACTGATAGATACCATGTTCTGTATTTGGTCTTGTCTTTGCGGGTGATTGAGGTTTACCTTAACGCCGCTTTGGAGAACATAGTCTATATGAGACGGCCGGAGGCTTTAGGCTATGGCTCCACCATTTATGAGACCATAAAGGTGGCTGCCGGATTCATCCTAATCATGATGTTTGGTTTGAAGCTACTTGGGGCAATTGTGTCGATGATTATTGCAGGAATATTAAAAGTTGCATTTTATTTTAGGCTTGCTGCCTATGAATTTAGGGAAAAAGTTAATTGGGGCTATGTGCGAGAGTGGTTCAAAGCTTCCATTTTCAACATATACCAAATGATTGGACAAAGCATTAATGGTTTCACTCTTATTATACTTTTTATCATCGGGGGCCATCTGGCTAGGGCTTATTTTGGAGCTGCAACAACGATTGCTTCGGTGATAGGTTATTCAATCGCCCTATCGTCAGCTCTATACCCTAAACTCCTTCAAGACGGTAGACCTGAGGATGTCTCGATTTCTCTGAAGATGGTCTTGATGTTTGCGGTTCCAATGTCTATTGGAGCAATTATCCTTTCATATTTATACTTAGTTGTGCTTAATCCACTTTATGCGGATGCTGTTCCAATTCTGCAGATACTGTCACTCGTCTATTTATGTGGAGCCATAAGCAGTGTATTCGAGAGCGTTGTCTACGGCATGGAAAGACTGGACGAAAAGGCTAAGATACCATTAAGGTCGCTGATAAAGAGCAGAATCTTCAAGTTAGCTACGCTTCCTTACATCCACTCAATGCTAGTACTGCCATCGCTCTTCTATATACTTACGTTTTACGCTTCGTCTCCATCAGAGGATGCTTTTAATCTCGGCTGGCTTAACCTATTAACAGGTTTTGCATTCATGCTGGCTAGGTACAAAATGGCCCGCAGTTGCATTAGCTTTGTCTTTCCATGGAAAAACTTTCTGAAATACTGCTTTTCATCTGGACTCATGGCTATAACCTTGTATTTAATACCGATACCGAGAAGGCTCTTTCTAGCCCTAGCTGCAACAGGTCTCGGGGCAATTATCTACTTCACTGTCCTATGGATGATTGACGAAGAGATGAGAAACCTTGTGAGGTTAATGCTAAAGGAGACCAAAACCAAAGTGGGCTTATAAAATACTGTTGTTTTTCAGAACCTCAAGATAAGGTGGCAAATTGTGGGAAAAGGAAGATACTTTCCAATCGACTTGCACAACTCTAGAAAAGTTGGAATAAGCCTAGATTGTAATGCAATAATTCATTTACGCTTGAGAAATTTGCATACCAAGACGTAAAAGGGAGACGTGATAAATGAGATGAATTTAGCAGACTTGTTAGCAAAGGTTTTGGAACTTTGGGAGGCACGTCTTGTTCCCAGATCCTACGACATTATTGGTGACATAGCGGTCATCCGTGTTCCACGCCAAATCGAACATAGAGCCAAAGAAATTGCTGAAGCCATTATGCAAAGCAACAAACATGTCAAGACTGTTCTGCATCAAGTCGGCCCGGTCTCTGGCGAGCTTCGCCTAAGAAGGTTAAGATGGTTGGCTGGCGAAAAAAGAACTGAGACAATTCATAAGGAGGCAGGCTGCATCTTTAAGGTTGACCTGGAAAAATGTTATTTTTCCCCGAGGCTTTCCTATGAGAGGATGAGGATCGCTGAGCAAGTTGAACCTGGTGAAGTTGTTGTTAACATGTTCGCCGGTGTCGGCTGTTTCTCGATAGTCATTGGCAGACACTCGAAGGTTGAGAAAGTCTATTCAATAGACATTAATCCTGACGCAGTCAGATATGCCGAAGAGAATGTGAAGTTGAATAGATTATACGGCGTTGTTGAGGTCCTATGGGGAGACGCGAGTAATATTATTCAGGAAAGATTGCGGAATGTTGCCGACCGGGTGTTGATGCCTCTGCCTGAGAAGGCTTATGAATACTTTGAATATGGCTTGTTATCTCTAAAACCTGGCGGAGAAGGAATTGTGCATTATTATGACTTTGCGCATGCTGGAAGGGGTGAGAATCCAGTTGACATAGTCGCAGCAAAAGTCTTATCAAAACTTGAAAGCTTTGGTGTAAACTTTGATTTTGCTTATGGCAGAACCGTGCGGGCGGTTGGTCCAAGATGGTTCCAGGTTGTGCTAGATATCAGAATCCGCAAAATGTTATAAGCAAAGCATTAGATCTTTAATTATTGGCCGAGAAGGATGTGGTTAAATGAAGAAGCGATTGATGGATATTCTTGCATGCCCAATTGATAAGCACTATCCCTTAGAGCTTCATGTCTTCGAAGAGAAGGATGAGATCGTGGAAGGCATGATCGTTTGTCCAAAATGTCTGCGTTGGTACCCAATAAGGGATGAGATACCTGAGATGTTGCCTGATGAGCTCCGCGAGGAGAAGGACGACCTTCCTTTCCTAAAGAAGTGGAGAGAGAAGGTTCCTGAGAAGATATTGTTTGAGGGTCGACCCTTCAACCTTAAAAGCGAATCGTCCAAATAAAGAATCCAATATACATAATCATGTCAGTTTAACTAATCGTTCCTCAGCAGCAGATTTTAAGGCTGCTTCCGCTATCTGTAAAGCTTTTAGACCATCCAAGCCTGTTACGAGCGTCTCTTTATCGTTCAGCAAACTTTCTACGAAGTGGCTTATCTCTATCTTGAGAGGTTCTTCCCATTCATACCTTGGTGTTAAGGTCTGTCCGGAAGTTTCAATGGTCATCTCCTGCGTGATGTAGTCTAGGGATATTATAGCGTCGCTTCCAGTGACCGTGAGCTTCCTGATCTTGTATGGTGTCAGCCAATTTGCTTCCAAAAAGGCTGTTTTTCCATGGGAGAAGGTCAGCATTATCTGAGCGTAGTCTTCAAGCCTTTCATGCTTAAGGTTCCCAACCTTCGCAAAGACGGTTAACGGGTCTTCATCGAAGATATAGCGTAAAACATCTATGTCATGTATGGCTGTATCCTTAACAACCCCGACATCGCCTATCCTTTCAGGCCATTTCGAGACCCGTTTAACCGTGACTGAGACAGGGGACCCTATTCTTCCCTCCTCTATTGCTTGCTTTAATCGTCTGACAGCAGGGTTAAACCTCTCAATAAAGCCGACCATGAGGTGAAGATCCTCGGCTTTAGCCACATCTATAATTCTTTTTGCTTCTTTGGAGGAGCTTGCCATAGGCTTCTCAACCAAGACGTGTTTTCCCTTTTTAAGAGCTTTCATTGCCTCTTCCGCTAGTTTAGTCGACCAGACGCATAATGTCACCGCGTCTAAATTCTCTTTTCTATACATC
>CAYSEL010000023.1:0-3067 GCA_964430035.1 uncultured Candidatus Bathyarchaeia archaeon | reverse complement strand
GGAGCCACTAGTCCGAGTGCATTTTTCACTGTGGAGGAACCCGTTAAACTTCCACCAAAAGCGGCTTTTACCCATTCTCCCTCTACAAATTTATCCATCATGGTTACCATTATCTTTGAAGATACATCTACAGACCCTGATGGCACCATAGTGTCATGGTTATGAGACTTTGGAGACAATGTCACCTCCATCGATCAGAACCCAGCCCACAAGTATGGAGATAAAGGAACTTACGCCGTTAAATTGACTGTAACCGATAACGACGGCCTTACAGACACAAAAAACAAAGAAATAACTATTCTCAACCTTACCCCAACAGCGGAATTCACATATTCACCTGAAAATCCCACAGTAGGTCAGAAAGTTAACTTCACGGATCAATCAGAAGATCCAGAGAGAAAGACGTTATCGTATTCATGGAACTTCGACGACGGCTCAACATCTAATGAAAGAGATCCAAGCCATAGGTATGAGGAGCCAAGGGCGTAAACTGTTAAGCTGACTGTTACAGACGATGAAGGAGCAAGGGGCACACGCTCAATAACCATAACTGTAACTAAGCTTTCAAGCGCTATTACATGCTCGATATCATCATTCGAGATCGTTGAAGGCGAGCCTATCACTGTTTCAGGAGCCATCAGCCCAATACTCTCAGGTAAAACTGTCATATTGACCTATAAGAAGCCTGATGGGTCAACTCATAACAGAACAGTCACAACACTTTCCGATGGTAACTATAGTGACTCTTATAAGCCTGACTCGGTTGGGCCATGGACCGTTACGACATCCTGGGAAGGGGACTTCACACACAATGGCGCATCCAGTTCTTCGAAATCATTCACAGTCAAAGAGAAAACCTTTATTGAGGCCCCATTAGGAATCACAACAATATACGGGGTCATTATAGCTGCCGTAATAATCATCACTATCACCATTCTCAAGAAAAGAACTGGATAACTTCGAATTTCCAAGCGGATGTAGGTTCAGATATTAGGGGATAGTTGAAAGACTTGAAGACTGTAAAGATAGATGCTGCAACGGGCAAGGCTGAGAGTGTAGATGACGGTCAACCCGCGCCCGCGGAGCCCGTCACCCCTAAAGAGGAAGTCAAGATCGACTTGGAAGACTTGAACAAACTAGTTAAGTACGCTAAGAGCAAGAGCTGGATAACATAGCAGAGACGTCGCCTACAGAGCTACTTGCTTAGATTGAGAGGTTTATAGAGAAGAACAAGCATCTGGGTTTCACAACGAGGGAAGAGTTTATACGCGATGCAGCAAGATGGCGCCTGAAGTTTCTGAAAGGAGAATCCGAATACATCGAAATTCCAAAGGAGAAATACGAGAGACTGAAAGCTGTAGTCAAGGATATGATGCGCGCGCATATAAAAGACAAAAGAAAAAGCTCCAATGACAAGTAAACTGCGATACTAAAATAAAGCCAATGAACTATTGTAAGTTCTCTATCTTCTCCTTATTTTATTCCAGAGCCATTTGAAGGCTCTATCAACCGAGGACATCCCCGCCTCCATAGACGCCTCTATAACCTTGGACACGTATTTCGCTTTCCATGCCCTCTTAGCTGAAAGAAGGTAGTTCCGGTAGGCCTCTGTAGGATCCTTAACCTTCTGGCTGTAAAGCTCAGCTGCCAGATAGTAGGCCTTGGACGCTAACTTTGTCTGGTTCTCTTTGTCGAATCTCTCGGCCCACGAGACCATCACTCTGGCTCCCCTGTCCCTGTGCCTTGTGTGTTCTATGATGACGAGGGCGGCCCTATAGATCATGTCTAGGGTCAGGCTGTGTTCGTTGACGTTGTAGAACTCTTCTCCTGCCTTCTCCAAGGTTTTTGACCCGTCTTTCCACTTCTCTTGGTTGAGGATGAGGTGGGCTAGGGTTTGGTTATACCAGCCGTTCACCAGTCTTGTTACGTTTCCGAGACCATCTTGGTTTAATGTTTCGGCAGCTTTTTTCCAGCTTTCGTTCTCTTCTTGGACCAGTTTTAAGAATTCATCTGAGCCGAATTTCGCTCCGATCTCCTTCGACCATGTCTCTATCGCTTTATCGATGTGCTTCAAGGCTTCGGTGAGTTTCGGTTCTCCTTTGTTTTCTTCTAGATCGTTTGCTATGAGTTCTCTGGCTTTTGCTAGGCTGCCTTTCTTTCTTCTGGTAACATACCATTTAGAGAAGAGACCACCTGCGGTTAAGTAGGCTTCGGTTACATATTTTAGAGCCTTCTCAGAGTTCTTTAGCTCCGGCATTACTTGAGTCTCTCCTCGTTCAATCTGTCCAATGGTTACGGATTGAGTTTGTCAAAGAGCTTAGTTTTGGATAGAGTTGTCCCTTCAGAGGTGTGGGGAGTTCTCGAAACCATGTCACCGCCTTTCTCGATCTCCCGGGCTTCGTCTGCCAGTCGGGCTGCTTCCCTCATCATTTCGTGGGCTGCGGCTACCACGGGAAGGTATCTTTCCCTTTCCTTTATAATGAAGCATCCTTGGGTTGAGAGGTCGGCTACTCTTCGAGCTATCTCGTAGCTAGCCATAGCTTTGGCTTTAGCGTAAGGGTTATTGAAGTTACCCCGGTTAACCGCCGTTTCTTTATCAACGGTAATCTTAGGCATGGTTATATTCTGGCCTGCCTCTATCTGATCGATGATCTTATCGATCTCCATGTGGAGAAGCCTGTAAACTCCTGTAACTGCGAGGATCTTTATTATGTCGCTGTTGAAGAGAGCCATCTCAGTGGCATCTAGGAACTCCCTCCTAGCTCCTATCATTGAATCTGCGTCCACAATAATGTAACCGAAGCCACCAGCGTCCAACTCTTGAACTATTTTCTTGGCCGGGGCGTCCGAGATTACCAAGATTGGGAAACCCAGTTTAGCCAATGCCTCTCGACCAGCTTTAGGCCCCGGCATGGCCGCATTAGGGCTTACCAGAATAACCAAGTCGGGTTTGAAGACCGCAACTCTCTCAACTACAGGAAGAACATCTTCAGCTTCCATCTTGCAGCCAGGAGAGAATACTCCTATCATTATATCTCTTCTGTCAGCTCTTTCGTCCAGTACATAC
>CAYSEL010000022.1:0-8432 GCA_964430035.1 uncultured Candidatus Bathyarchaeia archaeon | reverse complement strand
AAGAAAAAAGGATAAAATTTTTATCCCAAACCCAAATTTGATGAGACGTAGAAATATCTGAAAACCTTATAGATCAAAGCGTGTTGTGAGGGTTTTGTATGGAAAAAATAGTTGACATATCCTCCATCCTCAAAGGTTTTCACACTGATGCTGAAGTTTCAATCCGAGGGTGGATGGAGAATAAAAGGTCAAGTGGTGGAATCCACTTCCTCCTAGTCAGGGATGGTACAGGCGTAATCCAGTGCACAATGAAGAGAGGTACAGTGGAAGAGAAAAATTTTCAAGAGTTAAGCAAACTTACTCAAGAATCGTCTCTTGAGCTGACAGGCTTTGTGAGGAAGGATCCTAGGGCTCCAGGAGGCTACGAGATACAGGTGAAGCGCCTAAACGTCTTCCATTTAGCCGAGGAGGGCTATCCAATTGCCAAGAAATACCATGGTCCAGAATTCCTGCTTGATAATCGGCATCTGTGGATTAGAAGTCAGAAGATGCAGAGGATTCTGCGTGTGAGGGCAAAGTTTCTTGAGGCGGCTAGGGAATGGTTCATAAATAACGGTTATACGGAATTTCATGCTCCAACATTGATAACTGCAGCTTGTGAGGGTGGTTCAACTCTTTTCAAAGTTGAATATTTTGGGCAAGACGCTTATTTAAGCCAGAGCTGGCAGTTGTACGCGGAGGCTGCAATAGCCAGTCTAGGCAAGATATATACCGTAGCGCCTTCTTTCAGGGCTGAGAAATCTCGAACTCGGAGGCACTTGACTGAATATTGGCATCTTGAGGTTGAAATACCATGGTGCAACCTGGAAGACATAATGAGGGTTGAGGAATATCTTCTCTCTCACATAATCGATGTTCTTTGCCGCGATGTGCCTAAGGAGATTGAAGCCCTCGGTAGAAGCCCAGATGAACTTTTGAGGATGAAGCCTCCCTATAAGAGGGTGACTTACGATGAGGTTGTTGATCTTCTTACAGCAGAAGGGGTTAAGTTCAATTGGGGGGATGACTTAGGGTATATACAAGAGAAGCTGTTAACGAAAAAATTTGATAAACCCTTCTTCATCACACATTTTCCGATAGGCGTGAAAGCATTCTATCATAAGCCGGACCCAAAAAGACCTGATGTGACCCTCTCAGCTGATCTGTTAGCCCCGGAAGGATACGGTGAGATCACTGGAGGCGGACAGAGGATTGACAATCTAAATGAGCTTTTAAAGCGGATTGAGGAGGAGAAACTTAACCCGAAAGATTATGAGTGGTATATAGACCTTAGAAGGTATGGGTCTGTACCCCATTCAGGTTTTGGGCTAGGTGTCGAGCGGACAATAGCATGGATATGCAAACTCGACCACATAAGAGATGCCATAGCCTTTCCACGACTAATTAACAGAGTTTATCCATAATCTCTGTGAAGAGATGAAATGCCTGTCTAAGTGATGTGGAAGTCATTTTAGCGTGAAAAACTTACTTCCTGAGATACCCCTCCCACCATCTGACCGACTTTAATGACCTACATGGAATAGATCCTTGTTTCATAAGTCCTAAATAGATTTGTCAAGTAAAAACTGTATAGTGGGAAATTTGGCAAAAAAGAAGTTGGCAGTTTCTGCCTTTATCCTACTCTGTTTCCTAGGGTTTATTGCCTACAATTACCTATGGGGTTTTCTATCTTCAAGCGTTCAACCCAAACCGGAATTTAGGCTTTCAGCCGATCCTGAAACCGTTTTTCTCAAAAGTTGGGAGGGCGCCTACAACATAAGTATAATCAAAATTGAGTCACTAAATGGGTTCAGCGGGACAGTAGATTTAGAGATCGTATTTGTCTATCTTATAGGTGACGTCAAGGTGACGCTTAATTCTACTAGGGAGACGCTTCAGCCAGGCGGGGAAGCCTACGTCCTATTATCTTTCAGTGTCTCTGCTCCTATTGCTCCAGGTACCTATAAAGTTAATATTGTAGGTAGATCAGGCGATCTTGAACACATAGTCCAAGTTACGGTGCAGGTCAAAACGGCGCCCTAATAATGCTTAAACTGAAGGAAAACTACTCCACATTTCGCATTAAAGGTAACACTCTTCTACAGAATATTTATGCACAAACATTCCGCCAAAGGATGCGTGCATCTAATTTAGAAGGAGGCTAGATGCTGAATGGAGATAATGATAAGTTTTTATTAGGAGGTTGGGAAAGTATTTCCGAAAGGAGATACCTCATGGTTGCGGATAAGGATTACGCGATAGCTACGCTTGGAAGCCATTCTGCTCTTCAGATATTGAAAGGTGCGAGGGACGAAGGCTTCAAGACGATTGCTGTCAGCGTTAGAGACCACAGTTTCATATATCGCCACTTCAATGTCGCCGACAAAATTATTGAGATCCCTTCCTATAATGAATTCCTGAAAGCCGAAGATGAACTCCTGAAGGAGAATGCCATTCTGGTTCCTCACGCGTCGCTAGTGGCGTATCTGGATGCAGACATCATCAATGGGATAAGGGTTCCATATTACGGGAACAGGAAAATTCTCTCATGGGAAAGTGACAGAAACAAGCAGAGGGAGTGGTTGGAAAGGGCAGGTCTCAACGTGCCGAGGCTTTACGAGAGCCCAGAGGAGATTGATAGGCTCTGCATAGTGAAGTTTCAGGGAGCAAAAGGCGGACAAGGCTACTTCCTAGCAAGGGATGAAGACGAATTCATACGGAAGATTGGGTCGGCGAAGGATTTTGTCATCCAAGAGTATATTGTCGGCGTCCCAGTCTATGTGCATTACTTTTACTCCGTCATCCGTGACGAGTTAGAGTTGATGGGTTTTGATAGGCGTTATGAGTCAAATGTGGATGCTATATCTAGGTTGCCAGCCGACCTACAGTCAGACCTCAAGATAACTTATACTATTGTCGGCAATATTCCACTTGTGTTACGTGAGTCCCTTCTGCCGAAGGTCTTCGATATTGGACATAGGGTCGTTGAAGTCTCAAAGGAGATTTGTAGTCCAGGCTTGTTCGGCCCATTCTGCCTCGAGACTGTTGTTACCTCTGAATTGAGGTTCTACGTCTTTGAGATATCGGCGAGGATTGTGGCTGGGACAAATGTCTTTATGGAAGGTTCCCCCTATGCTAATTTGAAGCACGGGAAAAGTATGAGCACTGGCAGGAGGATCGCTATCGAGATAAAGGAGGCTATTCAACAGGATAGGCTTAGAGAGGTGCTTGGATGAGGACCAGCCATTATTAATTGTTTTTGAGGTGAGTCCATGGTTATAGAAAGGAAAGAGGTTGAAGAGGTCGTTTCAGGGTATGAACCTGAGAAGATTACTATCGGCGTTTTAGGCTCCCACTCAGCTGAGGAGGTTGGGGTTTCAGCTAAATCTATGGGCTTCCAGACAGTTGTCATCTGTCAAGTTGGAAGGGAAGCGTTGTACGCTAAATATAACAGACATCTCTTCGATCATGTGATCATGGTGAAGAAGTTTTCGGAGATGGTGAATGAAGAGGTTCAGGATAGGATGAGGAGGCTGAATACAATATTCATCCCGAACAGGTCGTTCTCAGTCTATGTAGGATACGACAATATTGAAAACCATTTCATGGTTCCAATTTATGGAAATAGGATGATTCTTAGTGCTGAGGAACGTGGCGAAGAGAGGAACCAGTATTGGCTTTTGGAGAGAGCGGGGATAAGAATACCGAAGAAGTTTAATAGTCCAGAGGAGATCGATAGGTTAGCGATTGTGAAGGTTCAGCAGAAGAGGAAACCTCTCGAGAGAGCTTTCTTCTATGCATCTTCGCCTGAAGAATACCGTAGAAAGGCTGAGGAGCTGATTAAGAAAGGAATCATCGATGAAGAAGGTTTGGGGAAAGCAAGGATTGAGGAGTATGTTCTTGGACAGAAATTTAATGCTAACTTTCAAGGATGGGCTTTGAAGGATATATTCGGCGACTTTGACTTCGTCGGCTTTGATGATAGGAAACAGACTAACCTTCACGGCGTACTTGGGCTCCCAGCACGAGACCAGTTGTCGATAGATATCCCAATCAAGAATGAAGAGATAGGGCATTACGGTCTAACCATGAGAGAGTCCCAGAAGCCTATGGTCTACGAAGCCGCTGAGAAGTTTAGGAGAATCTGCGAAAAGGAGTATCCGCCCGGGATGATTGGGCTTTTCGCGCTTCAAGGGGCCGTAGCTTATGACCCTGAAGACCCTGAGGGGAAGAGGTTGGAGTTCTTCGTCTTCGATGTGAGCCCAAGGATTCCAGGCTGCCCATGTGTTGGACCAACCTCGCCTGAAATGCGGAGGTTGACATTGAAGTACTTAAACCTCCTCAGCAGATACAATTATAAAGCCATAGAAACACCGATGGATCTGCCGATGCTTGAGATAAGATACGCCATAAAAAATGATAGAATAACCGAGATCGTAACATAAGTATAATCTTGAGAAAAGGTTTAAGGTATTATTAAGGAGATTCATCTATGGAAAAAAGAAGAAAATTCTCTTCCTATAAAATCATAATTCAGCCCGATCTCAGATGACTGAAGCCTTCCTAAACACTTTTTATGGGGACCATTTTGAGGCTTACAATGCCGGAATAACGCCGGAGGTTAACCCCTATGCTATTAGGGTGATGGCTGAGGTTGGCATAGACATTTCAGGGCAACGTTCGAAGAGCATTAAAGAGTTTCAAGGTTGGAGTTTCTACCATATTGTACCAATAGTTTCTGACATCTTTAGACGTGACTACTTAGAATGTTACTTGAGCCATTCTAAGGAGCTGCTTGAATCTGGATATGATTATGTTTACGAAAAGGAAGGCTTAATGTTTTTCAGGAAGAGGAAGGTAAAAATGACGGTGTATATTGTACAAAGCTGGTGTGCTGGCCGTAACCCGTCTTCTGTTTTATGCGGCATTCAACTTAACGGGCTACCCGCGTCTCCTACAGCCTCATAGACGCTTATTTGCCCTTTCACCCCGCAGGTCAGCCGTTTCACCGTTTCCCATGAGCCTACTCGGCGACTTAGCACGCCTCACCGTCACAGGCTCATTGGACGTTCCGTTTCTGTTCTGGAGCCGAGGCTCTCGCCTCACGCCTTGCGGCGTTGCGGACTGTATGGTGAACGGAGTTTCCTCAGGCACCGCCTTGATAAGGTGGTGCCCGAAAGCCGCTCGCCAGCTCACCAGCAAATAATAATCAGTTCAAGCCTATGATAAGGATTTTGTTTTTAGTCTTTTAGCTGTTAGACCTCTTTAGGTCGATAGCTTGCTGGCGCCCTCCTGAATTGTGCGACTGTTTTGACTGAACCGCATTGTGGACATTTCACATGTTCACCTCTGAAGGTTTTTTGGCAGATGCTACAGAAGGTTAGGCTTCTGTCGAAGGTGTAAAGCCCAGTTTTGAAGTTTTTAACTATCTTCTTCGTCGTAGCAAGGAGAGCTTCAACATCAAAATCAGAACCTTCCAAAGGAATCTTAACTAAGTGACCGCCCGGAGTCAAATTATGGAACCGAGACTCGATGTTAAGTCTTTGCTCGAGTTTGACATCATCTTCCTTTGGAACAATTGTTAAGTTGGTGTAGTAGGGAGTATCCTTCCCGCCTTGTACATGGACTTCTCCAAGCCCGTACCTTTCGATATCTAGTTCAGCAAGCCTCTTAGCACCTTCAAGGTCAGGTGTAAAGGCTAGTGCAAAGCGTATTTTACGTTTTTTAGCGTATTCTTTAACCTGTTTTGCGAGGTAAGAGGCAACTTCTTCGGCGAACTTTAAAGAATCATCGTCTTCATAAACCGCTTTTCCTGTCATATATCGGGTAGCCTCATTTAGACCGACAAAACCTAAGAGGCAGGTTGAGTTTTCAACTCTAATATAAGGGTCTCTTTCATCTTTCTCAGCAAGGAAAGGCAAAAGCCCCTCTTGGGCTCGCTTAGCTATTGTGTAATATTTAATCTCAAGGGCTCTTAGACCCTTCTCTGAAATGTCGAAGAGGTTCTCGAAAAACTTTTCCTTATTCTTCTCAGCCTCATAAAGTGTCCTAGGCAAATTTAAGGTGACGTAGCCTATGCATCCAGTTCTGATAGTGTCGATTTCCCAATCTCCTTTCCAGTCAGCCGAAAACCTCGTGCCATTTGAAGTGTAAGAGGCGTATAACTGATCTTTAAAGTTTAAATTTGCGAAGTATGGAAGCCCCTCCAGAGCGAGGGCATGCGCATCAAAAAGGATTCTCTCAACATCGCTTTCAACAAACGTTTCTGGACGCAACTTGATAATTATACTAGGGTTGAAGATTGGTTTAGCCTTTGTTCTGTCTTTCAAGCATTCAATAACAAGCGAGGCTAGGAGATGACTCTCTTCGACATAGTCGCCGTAGAACCCGGACTCATCTCCACCTTGACCGTAAGCCGTTTGTTCGCTGAGGAAACTTGGAAGAACAGTCTCTAGCCCCAATGAGACATCTGTTGAAACTGTCAGGTTTACAGAAGCAAGAAATGAAAAAAGTTCCTCTTTAACCTCTTCAGTCGACAAACCGCGAATATATGGCGCCAAAAAAATATTAAAATAGTCTACACCCTGCTCAGATGAAATCTCCTTCGACGCAAGCCTCAAGAAATCAGCCAGCAATAGGAGAGCTGACCGAAAACTTTTAGGTGGGTTCAAAGAGACTTTTTGGGAAAACTTTCCCTTGAAGACTAACCCCCGCCTTAAGAAAAGTCTCAAATCATGCATGAACCCGTTTATTTTCAGAACCCATTGTCCAAGATTATTTAAGTTAAGCGCTCCTGAGATGTGGGCGTCTGCTATATCCCTAGGAAGTGTGTTCAGAAGTGTATACTCCTCGATGACTCGGTCTCCAGCTGTCTTATGAACCTCTTCAACTCCAACAGACTTTCCGCTCATTTCCTTCATGAGCAATGTCACGTCATAGATTGGGAGCCCTACACGTGTCAGTTTATGCCTATACTCTTCTAACCCTTTTTCTACCAATATTGCATTTACGAACTCACGAATGAGTGGAGCGGTGACATATTTTATGCCGAGTTTAAGTAGACGTTTCTCAGCTTCCCTTGCGATTTTTTGAGCCAAATCGATGGGGACTTCAGCTTCACGTACAAGCGACTCAACAATCTTGTTTCTGTCAAAGTTTTCTATAGCGAGGCGTGATGTCCGAACAAGCATTTTCTTTCTATAAGCACTCTCGTCGAGTTCGTCGGTAAACTCAACAATCGCCTTTCCCATCTCCGTCAAGAAATACTTCTTTGAAGCTGGATCAGGCTCAATTAGGTCCATACCTAAAAGAGTTTTCAAGTGATAGGCAAATCTGCCAGCATCTCTGCTTGGGTTAAGTTTTAGAAGGTTCATTATGTCACTGTAGGACAACGGCCCCCTTTCATATAGCAGTATGAGTATGTCAAGCCTCAATGCTGAGGCAACTGCCTTTAGGATTCTTGAACCCAATCTTCTCTTTCGAGCCAAGCCGCTCACTGCAACCTTAATTTTTTACTTTTTGACCGTTCTCCACTCCTCGCGGAATATACGACCAAGGATTCAAGATATGCGGTAAGGATGAATAAATTATTTCGTGTATACCTATGTATGATTTGTCGATAAAATATTTGTGCTCTTTTCGCTTTAGTCAATTCTTGCCTCTATCAAAGTTATGGTCTCAAAGAACGATGCTTCTTTCGCAATTGTTCTGGCATTGAACCCAAGCCTCCTCAATCTTTCCAGAGTTTCATCAACATTAGAGAGTGTTGACTGAACGAGAAATATGCGACCTCCTTTCTTGAGATATTTGGATGCAGCATCCAAGAAGGCATCTATCACTCTCCGCCCGTCCGCTCCACCATACCAAGCGCGGTCAACCAAATCTTTGGCATCATCCGCATTGCCAGGCAAATACGGTGCGTTGAAGAGGATTAAGTCGAATATAGGCTTCTTCCTAAATGGTCCGAACAAGTCTCCGCAGATAAATTCCGTCCTGGACTCTTCTCCATTCAGTTGAGCGTTTAGCTTTGCACATTTAACTGAACTTCGGCTAATGTCTAAGGCGACTACCTCTTTGGCTTTTTGAGATGAGAGGATAGCGAGGATTCCACATCCGGTGCCTAAATCTAAGACCGTATCTTCCGGTTTAACTTCAAGATTTTCAGCTAATAAGAAAGTGTCTTCAGCCGGTTTATAAACTCCCAGTAAGACAAGGAACTTTTTGCCTCCAAAATGTATGATTTGGGATTCTTCTTCCATACAGGTCCTACCTTAGACTAAGACTTGCACATAAGAGAATATTTTTGAGAACTTTTAAACTTTAAGACCCTAAGCTGTTCTCGCTGAACGCTTAACACTTACAAATCAAATATAGCGGGCAAAGGGATATTGAGATGACCCCTTTATATTAAAAGGATTTTTATAATACCATAAAAGGACATAAAAAGACCTATC
>CAYSEL010000021.1:0-8073 GCA_964430035.1 uncultured Candidatus Bathyarchaeia archaeon | reverse complement strand
ATATAATTCTGCAGATGAAAGCAGATTCTACATTAGGGATAAAGAGAATTGTAGAGAATTTTTGCTAAAAAAGTTTACAAAGAAATTTAGTGACAATACAAAGATAATTCTTTTTGTTGGAGCTCTAATTAAAAGAAAAGGGGTGGATGTTCTCATAGAAGCGATGGTTACTGAGCCACTAAGCCACTTAAATGATGTATTACTTTTCATAGTTGGAGATGGTCCAGAAAAAGGGAAACTTTTAAGAAGGGTAAATGAGCTAGGTATCAGAAGAAAAGTTTTCTTCACAGGTCTAGTTGCGAGGGATGAACTTCCTATGATCTATGGGTCAGCTGATGTCTTCGTTCTTCCATCTCTAGATGAGGGACACCCTGTTGCAATGCTTGAAGCTATGGCCTCTGGTCTTCCAGTAATTGGGTGCAAAGTGGGGGGAGTTCCTGAATGCATTGAGGATGGAGTTAATGGAATTATTATCAGAAAACTTACTCCATCCAGCTTGGCAAAGGCGATCTATTTCTGCCTATCCGAGCAAGCAAGGTTCATGGGTAAAAAGTCACGTCAGTTATATGAGAGTAGATTCATGGGTTCTCATAACTTAAAAGCTCATATTATGCTTTATAGAGAACTTTTGAGGGTTTGATATGACAGCTGTAAGCGTTTGGCATAGTGTATTGAACCTGTGGAAAAGCTTAAGAACATTCCAAGGACGGTCCGGCTTTTTAGTAGGCCCTGATGTTAATCTTATTTTTATAAAAGGTCTTCAAACTCCATTTCAATTAGTTAACAGAGTTATCCAAAATCTTATAATAAGAGGAAGGGGTGAATTTAGATATCCAAAGATATGGTTGGGGCAAACTCAAGCATATTGGATACGAGCGAACCTTAGGCTTTATGAAATGCTGGAAGAAGAAACTTTCCTTACACTTGCAATAAGGACTGGGAATGCTTTAGTTTTAAGACAAAAGGAAGGATGGTGGAAGAGTAATCTCATTGGGCTATCAAATAGACTTGACGTTATTCACAATACGCTAATAGCCAATTCTCTATTTGACTTGTATGAATTAACAGGCGATAAACGATATATGGAGTCGGTATTAACATATGATGATGTTCTCAATAAACGAATAGGTTTTACATACCTAGACGATGGCAGTGCTTTCGTCAGATATTTTAGCGGCGGAAAAAAAGAATTCGTATGCAACGCCAATACTTTAGTACTGTCCTTTCTTGGGCGTCTAACAAAGGTTGGATATTCAAGAAAAGAAGTAATCAAGTCTCTTCTGAAAGCTCTTTCTAATTCAATGCTAGAAAATGGTGAACTGCCTTATGATGCTTGTTTCACGTTACATTATCAATGCACCCAATACAATGCATTCGAACTCATGGATCTGATTGAATATCAATATTACAGTTCTGGTAATGATGCAGAGAAGTTAATCGACAAGATAGCTCGGTGGTTGGCTTCTAGAGTTACTCCAGAAGGGTATGTGTGGTATCAATGCAACAAAATGTTCCCCTTAATCACATATCATCATACTGCAACTCTTGCTGCTCTAAGTGCGGCACATACACATATTCACTTTAACGAATGCCTTCAGAAAAAAAACTCCCGCCTTCTGAAGTTCTGTCTAGAAAGGCAAATGAGAAATGGACTATTTGAATACGGATATTTTCGACCTTCATTTCATGACAGAGGATCATACCTTCGACCCAACTGCATCATTTTAAAGAATTTGGCGGACTTCATGTTTTTCGGCTCTTCCCATATAAATTTAAATTAGTGATAATTGAGGTCATAAAAATGTCCAATAGCACAAGTTGCCGAACAGGCTCAATAATTGAAGCCTTCGATATTATTTACTGTCTTTGGTTGGCGTTTTCTCTCGTTGCGGGTCTTCTTCAAATTAACTTTACCATCAAAACAACTTTGGCCACAATTGGCATTTTTCTTCTCCCTCTTCAAATAGGACGGACAACGCTATGGCTAATGAAAATGGACAGGCAGACACTTAGAACTTCCATCATTACTTTTATCTCACTATGTTGGATTTTGGGTTCTGTCGTGATGACTTCACTTTTTGTCATCAAGAATCAAATAGCTTCTTGGCTTCCATTTGAGGCCCCTGTATACTTTATTAGCTTTCTTTGTATGATTATAGGCTTTTTAAATTTGACGCATTACAAGAATTTTAATTTGCGCATATTATATTTATCTAAAATGGACTTTACGCTTATAATTTCGATGATTTATTTATTTTACTTACTCTTAAAATTATGGTCCCATATGCCTTTTCCATATTGGATGGGGGTTGATCAATTTGACTTCATAGGTAAGTCGTCCTTGCTTAGGTCAGGACAGCTGACAATTTTAGATTCGGCGGCATACTTTCCTATAATAGAATCGTTGGTTGCCTCTGTATCCACCCTGGAAAATCTGCATGAGGCATATGTAATTTTCTGGTCTGCACCATTTATGTTGTACGTTCTTTTCGCCATAGGTGTGTATGAGTTATCAAAGAAAATTACAAAATCTAAAATTACTTCTGTCGTCGCTTCGGTTATCGGTCTATCAGCATTTGGTGGAGGATTTATACTAGACCTATGGTATTTCATCCCAAGAAATATAGTCTATTCTTTTATTCCCACGATTATCTCATTTTTCTTATACGAAATGAAGCAGCATGATGCTGATGTAAACCTACAATCAGGGAAACAAGTACGAACAACCCTATTTTGGCTGATATATATAGTTGTTTTATTTTGGCTTTCAACACCCTTCTTACAGTCAACTGAATTCCGATGGATTAGACTAATACTGCCCTTAGTGCCATTTATCTTTATCACATGGTCAAGGCTGACACGTTGTTCTAAAAATTGGCAAGTGCCATCTTTCTTCGCTTTTGCAATCATGCAAACACATACTTTCATTGGCACCCTCCTATTAATCACGATCATTGTCGTTTGGCTTATTAGAAACTCGAATAGTCAGAAATCAAAAGTTTACATGAGTATCATTTTTCTTGTATTTATCATGTTTGTGTTGCCTACGATCATTGGCATCTTAGAGTTGCCAGAAATTTTATTACCATATATAAAGACAATATTATCGTCATTTTTGAAAACTGAATCTTTGAGTTCTATCTGGTCCTACCATTTCTCTTCAGAACAAAAACTGGATATGTTAGAAGGTTTCTTTTCTAGACCTATTTTTTGGTTGGGTACTTTAGGGTTGCTTATCATCATCCTAGACAAAGAACATTCAATTTTACCCCAAAAGGAAGTTGCTATCATGCTCTCATTCACGCTAACATTATATTTCTTACCCATCGGATACGCCTATAGAACTCTTTGTATAATCTCTCCATTAATTGCACTGTCCGCATCTATACTCATCGAAAGAGTTGCAAAAACTCTAATTCCATATATGAAGATTAAATTGCACCTCAAAAGTATTTTCAGATTTACAAGTGTGCATATTGAAATGCCGATGTACAAAGTTTTGACTCTTATTGTTCTATTACTCCTCTTACCTTCGTTACAAGCCCCTATTGATAATTACATAAATTATTACTTAGAATTAACGCATACGCCTGGTTCAATTGTTACATTTGATTCCTTTGACGTAATGGCCTCTGAATGGGTTCGTGAAAATGTTGAAAATAATGCGATACTAGTCAGCGATTTTCATTCGCAGAGGATTATATGCGGTCTTTCAGGTAAGATGTTCACTCTATTAGCAAAGACAGAAAAATTTGGAACAAAATGGTCAATAATTGATTATAGGTCTTACTTTCAGAAAATATTTTCATCCCAAAATGTCTCCGAGGTCATAGAGAGTGCAAATACGCTAATCGATTTATACACTGGTAGTTTGTCTTCTTACAAAGAATTTGCAGAAAAATGTCCCTTATACATTGTTTTCCGAGGATCAACAAAATTCCCTGATAAATCAATGTATTCACTGTTCCCATCACCTCTAGATGAATCTACAATACCGAAACCTCTCAAGTTACCTATGTTCAAATTGGTATATTCTAATCCCTGTTACAGGATATATCGATATTTCCAGAACTTTTCTCTTATTACGGATATTCCAATAAATGGAACAATCAGATATTCCAACGGTACTTGTAGAAATGTTCAACTTTATGCGCAATACAATATTACTGATGATCCTGACAATCGCATCGTTATTCTAAAAATTCCACAAATGGACGTTGGTACGGAGATTTTATTGTCATATCCCAATGAATACTCCCTATTGGATTACTGTCCAAAGGATTTTGTGAGCCTTACGATTGAAAATAAAACAATAAATATTAAAATATTAGGCGCTGCGGGCACAATAGAACTGGTCTTCTTAGAGAATGAAAGTCTACGCGAGTCGATTCCTATAAGGGACTTTTCCAGAATCAAGGTTTTATATACTGAAGGCGTTGCTAACTATTCAACCATCCTTGAAAGCTGGCGGATACGTCTAATAGCTTCTCTTTATTCAGAGAGGAGCTACTACTGGGTTGTAATGCCATTTAATGATACTTCTGATCTTATTTCGAGAACATTCACCGTTCTTTATAATTCAAGCCATGAGGTTGCTTTTGTTGCTTTGCGATTTAACGATGGATCATATGTGCATATCGTCCCCTTCAGTTCAATCAGTATTCGGCCAACCTTTCTAACTGCTAAATTGCCAGATGGCAAGCCAGTAACTGAGATAATATTGGGCATAGATAACAAGAATAGTAAAATCAATGGCACTTGTTTGGTCGACTTCTATTCGTTTTATTTAACGGATAGAGATTGATGCGGAGGCTAGCAAGCGTGAGGTCCGCTGAACTCCAAGTAAATCGAAATGACGTTAATGCAGTTATAATCTCTGTCTCGACGTTTCATCATTATTATGCTCGACGGCTTCTGAACTTGTGCTGGAAAGGACTTAAACAGTTTGAAGACTAGTTTGATATGAAAGTGTCAGTTATTGCGAGTGATATGCCTCGGATAATTAAAAGTGCTCCTGTGATCGAGGAGGCTCTGAAGCAGGAGTTGGAATTGAAAGGCATTTCTTTAAAGCATGCCTTTCCATCGTCCTTGTGCGGGCGAACAAACTCAGCCTTGGCTAGAGCTTTAACAGCGCGCACCAATTTAGAGGCTGGTGCTAGGTGCTACGACACAAGGATGAGCTGAGAAGATGAATAGGATGCTCATAGACCACCGCTCGATAACCATTTTTGCCTCTCACGCAGAACTGTATGAGAAACTTGGAAGGGAAGTCTGTTTCTAGGCGAAATAACGTTTGACGGGTGATGCAATATACAATGCATTCTTGAGATTTAAGAGTCTGGCTGATGAATGCGACACCAGGGATAGGTTTAAACTCCCGATACGACAAAGAGTACATCCTAATTACGCTTTATAGGACTAGAACGTAGTCCGCACACAAAAGTGAATATGCTTATCCAAAGCTTAATCATAGTTTTCTCTTTTCAATGAATATTTTCCTTTTGCTTTCGTATTCTTGTCTTGTCATCATTGGTTTAGCTGGTATTCCTTTTTACCACAGTGTTAGGTGGTACATCTTTTGTTACGGTGCTTCCTGCAGCAATGACTGAATTTTCATGCGCGCGTGGTTACGGATAGTGCGCGCACATTACCTTTTGCCGGCCGCCTCTACATATTCAATAGGATTTCCATATAAGCAATATATTGGGTTAGTTAAGGATTTATCTCCCTATTTTCTGAACCCAACTAGAATCGGAATTTTAATAGATGGCCCTAGAGAAAAGGAAAGATAATTCCAGGCATAAAGAGCGAGATTGCATTAGATACGCCGTGTCCCATCATAAGAAATGGGGAGCTTTGGCTTTATTACAGTGTTATGGATAGAGCAGATGGAGTGTGGAAAACGCCCTTTCAATATTCCCTCTTGAATATCTACTTTAATAATTCTTCAAAATAGCTGAACTGGAATTGAGTTTCGCCATCATATTTGGTACTAGGCCTCAGATAATTAAGTCTGCTCCAATAATTCAAGAGGCTTTGAAGAGCGGTTTGGAGTTGGAGATAATTCATACCGGTCAACATTATGACTATCAGCTTTCACAGATTTTCATTGATGAGTTTAGTCTCCCCAACCCTTCTGTGAATTTGGAGGTTGGTTCAGGCTCCCACGCGTACCAGACTGGGGAAATAATGCTTAGGCTTGAAAAATATTTGCTAAGGGATAAGCCTTCCCTCGTCCTCGTACCAGGTGACACGAATTCTGCTTTGGCTGGAGCCTTAACCTGCGTTAAGCTCGGCATTCCAGTCGCTCACATTGAAGCTGGTGCCAGATGCTACGATATGAGTATGGCTGAGGAGATAAATCGGAGGCTCATAGACCACTGCTCGAAAATCCTCTTCGCGCCGACGCTGAACTGTAAGAGGAACTTGGAAAAGGAGTCCGTTTTAGGTGAAATATATTTAGCTGGCGACACAATGTACGACGTCTTCTTAAAGTTTGAGGATGAAGTCGACAGATCTGATATCCTTAAAAAGCTGGGGCTCTCCGATAAAGAATACGGCTTACTGACGCTTCACAGAGCTGAAAACGTTGATGACCCAGTAAGGCTGAGAAGCATCCTAAAAGGAATAGGGGAAGCCAAGATGAAAGTCGTCTTCCCAATCCATCCGAGGACAGTGAACAGATTAAAAGAATATAGCATATCTTTGGAGTATAGTAATGTCAGAATCATCGACCCCTTAGGCTACATTGAGATGATTAGACTGCTCAAGCATGCAAAGCTTGTCCTAACGGATTCGGGAGGGCTGCAGAAAGAAGCCTTCTGGTCGAAAACACCCTGTATAACGCTCAGGGACTCGACTGAATGGACAGAAACAGTTGAAGCCGGCGTAAACCAGATTGTAGGCGCGGACGCGGAAAAAATAGCTCAAGCCATAAGAGCTGTCGATGAAAAATATGATGAAATAAAGGAAAGGTTTAAGGGAAATCCGTTTGGAGACGGAAACGCGGCGAAGAAAATCGTGGAAATTCTGAAGAAGAAAGACTTATCGAACCCCTTCGATCGAGATAGCGCGCACTAGTTAACGAAGGGTCTAGCATGCACTATGAGTAGTGAGTCTTCAACCATTGGCTGGAGGTTTGTCGCCTTCGGCTATGTTTACCTTACTGTTCAGAACATTTTATCCACGCTCATTGGGGTTTTAGGCTACTCCTTCCTCACTAGGAGCGTTAGTCAGGTTGATGTGGGTGTGGTAGCGGGTTTAACCCTGCTCTCCTCGTTCTTTCAGCTCCTCTCCGACTTCGGCTTGAACCAGTCTCTCGCGAAGTTTGTTTCCGAGTTGAAGGGTAGGGGCGAGGGTTCCTCAAGCCATCTTCTTTCAGCCATGGTCTTCAGGGTTGCTCTAGCATCCTTCTCGTCCCTTCTACTATTTCTCTTTCCCGGAGAGTTCTCTTCGCTTCTCTTTAAGACTCCTTCTTACTCTCTCACGATAAGGGTGCTCTCCCTTGATATTTTGCTTCTCTCTGTCCTCCCTCTTTTAAGCAGCTTCCTCTTGGGCGCAGGCAGGCCGAAAGAGATGGCTTGTTATGGGGTGGCTTCAACCCTAGTGAGATGGGTTGCGATTGTAGTGTTTCTTCTCCAGGGTTTTGGTGTTCTAGGGGTTGTTTTAGGCTGGATTCTCGGCGACTCGCTGGGTGTTGCCGCGTATTCTATCAGCGTTTTAAGGTCGGGGGCTTTAGGCAGCGTGGTTTTCAACCTTAAGGGGACGTTGCCGAAGCTTCTCAGGTTCTCTTTCCCGCTCTACTTAGCGTCAGTGGTTTCCTTCCTCTACTCCTACTACGATAGGGTGGTTGTGCTCGCTTTTCTCCCACTGTCTGACGTCGGCGTCTACGATGTGGCTTACAAGGTCTTCAGCGTTCTCGTAGCCTTTACCGCTCCTTTTTCCTCAGCCCTATTCCCCTACTATGGTTCAGCGTATGGTAGGAATGATCATGAGTCGATGAGCTCCGCGATGACGAGGGCTTCAAAGTATTCAGCCTTAATCTTCTCCCCTCTCATACTGGGTCTCTTCGCA
>CAYSEL010000020.1:0-2640 GCA_964430035.1 uncultured Candidatus Bathyarchaeia archaeon | reverse complement strand
TCCTGCAAGAGACAGTCAGAGACTTCTCTTCTCAATTTGCTGTTTCAAAATAAGGATTACGTTAGACGGAACATCTCTGCTCACGATGAGGTTTGGTCCTATCCAACTGTCACAGCCAATTTTAACTCCCGGCATGAAAAGAGTGCCTATACCAGTTTTGACGTTGTCCCCCATTATGACGCCTAACTTTACCCTCCCCGTGTCAACCGTCTCGTCTTTTACAGTCATCCTCACCGTTCTAGCGTCGAATCGTAAGTTCGCCGTTATAGTTCCGGCTCCAAGATTACATCCTTCGCTGATTATGCTGTCACCGACGTATGAGAGGTGCCCAACGTGAACGTTGTCCATAAGGATGCTATTCTTAACTTCACATGCGTTTCCAACTCTGACCTTCCTACCTATGCTTGTGCAAGGTCTTATGTAACAGTTAGGTCCGATGTCACTGCCCTCGCCTATATAAATTGGACCTTCTAAATACGCGCCTGACCGAATTCTTGCGCCCTCACCTACAAAGACAGGCCCATTTATATGCGCGTCATCTTCAACTGAGCCCATAATCTCTGTCTTCATCCCAGTGAGGACACGAGAATTCGCGTCCAAAAGGTCCCAAGGCTTTCCAACATCAAGCCAGTCCTCAGATGACAATCTCGCCACAATAACCTTTCTTCCAGCGTTGATGAGAAGACGGATTGAGTCTGTAACTTCATATTCTCCTCTGGGTGAGACTTCAGTACGTTTTATTGCTTCGAAAATCTCTGTTGAGAAGACATAGATTCCAGTGTTGATCAGGTTATTCGCCGCATCTTCAAAAGAAGGCTTCTCAACAATCCCTATTACTTCTTCACCTTTAGTCTTGATCACACCGTAATGTTCTGGATGTTCAACTTGGAGAGCGGTCAATGTGGCTTCTGGCTTCACCTTTCTATGAAGGCTTACAGCAGACTTAACAGCCTTAGATGTTATAAGAAGGTCTCCGTAAAGAGCTAGAAAATCACCATCAACATAGTTTTCCGCTACGCTGAAGGCGTCAGCCGTGCCCTTGACCTCTTTCTGGTAAGCGTACTCGATCTTAACGCCGAGTTTTGACCCGTTTCCAAAATACTTCTTAATCATTTCAGCCTTGTAATGAACAACGATCAAGATGTCCTTTATTTCCGCCTCTTTCAAAGCGAGGATGAGATGCTCAAGGATAGGTTTGCCACCTATTGGAATCATATGTTTAGGACGTGTAAACGTGAGTGGACGGAGCCTCTGTCCCTCACCTGCAGCTAAAACGACAGCTTTCATGCATTCGTTCCTCAAGAATCATGTAGCCTCCAAAATTTATCTCTTTTTTACTGCCGAACATTCTTTTTGGCAAGATCAAGTCGAGTCTCGCTCTTATTTGCTGAAAATTTTGATGAGATAGTTTTTAACCCAATTTGCAAAGAGGGTAAGGGCAAATGATAGAAGCGCTCCTGACACAACATCTAAGGGAAAGTGGAAACCAGTGTAGATTACTGAGAAACCCATAAAATATGAAAGCATCACGAGAACTGCTCCAGCAAGCCGTTTCTCAAATAGAATTGGCAGCGCCAACCCTAAAGCAAGTGCCGTAGTTGTGGATGGTAGAGAGAACGTGCTTGTATGCCAGAAGCCTATGACCCTAGCTTCGAATAAGACTCTTGAAGCTGCCAGAATTTCAGGTCGAGGTCTCTGCACAATATTCTTGATTATCGAGCCTATAAAGTATGAAAGCGCACCATTCGCGATGGAGAGAACCGCAACCAATCTTAGCATCTCCTTTTTTGAGAATAGGAGAGATGTCAATGTCAGAATGTAAAAGATGCAGAATAAGATGGGTGAAAGATAAGTGCATGCAAAGTCCATAACTGGGTTAATTATGCCTTGGTTTATGATTGTGAAGAGTTTTTCATCACCAACTATTAAGTCAACTATAAGTAGCAAGATTGTTGGGACTAAGGATCCAAACGCCGTCAGAAGGTTTCGCCTTCTCTCCAAGAGTTTATCACTTTCTTCCTTATTCGATACACGAGGTTTCCATAATATCCTCAAAGATCATTAAAAGCCTTACCCTCTAACGCCTAAAATATTTTCTTTTTAGGGTTAGTCATGTCCCTCTAACTTCGCTTTGTGAAGTTTATAAATTTGAATCTCATAGCTAATATGCTAGAGACAGCGGTGGTTGAAAATTGTGAAGAAATCTAAAAACTTCGAGTTTTTAGAGCATACTGGAGATGCATACATAGCGGCTTATGGCAGAGACTTAGCGGAAGCTTTCGAAAATGCGGCTCTCGCCATGTTCGAAACTATGACTGAGACCGCGGATGTGGAGCCCAAGATCGAGGACATAGTTGAAGTTGAAGGGCATGATAAGGAATCGCTCCTCCACAATTGGTTGGAAGACCTTTTATTACGGTTTGAGATTAGAGGAAAACTTTACTCAAAATTCCATGTGGAAAAGATTGAAGAAGAAAGGGGAGGCTACAGATTAAGAGCTAGAATTTACGGAGAGGAATTTGAGCCGAGAAAACATAAACAGAAAGTCGGCATAAAAGCCATCACTTACCATCGTATGGAGATTAGGGAAAGCCAGCAAGGAGCGACGGCAAAGTTCATATTAGACATTTAAAAATTTAT
>CAYSEL010000019.1:0-9968 GCA_964430035.1 uncultured Candidatus Bathyarchaeia archaeon | reverse complement strand
GGGTTAGTGTTAACAACCAAAACTTCTGGAAATTCAATTTATATTAATTGAACTGAACAAAACCAGTATGAAGCATTAAGCTAACATCAAAGACATTAGCCTAGACACTTTAGCATCAGTTGCAAGTGGATTGTATAGTAAGGCTCTCGAGCTCCAGGAGTTCTATCGAATACTCCAATCAAGCCATTCAGCGCCAACTTGCTATTTCCGCTAAATCTAAAGTATCAGGAATTATAGTTATGTATCGTTCTCATTTAGGAAGAGACATAGCTGACCACGAAGCAAGAAAGATTTTACTTGCAATAATCTGTCACTTCTAATAAAAATTATGGTTCTCAATTGATAGAGATTCTTGTTAATGGTTTAATGCCTAAATTTTCGGATTCTCAGATTATTCCAAAAGTGTCACTTCAACGCCTAAATCTGAAAGAGTCTGCGTGATGAATCTTCTGTGACAATATTTAGATTTCGATTCTAGACACATCATAGCGACTGGTCCTTCATTCGAGGCTTCTATTAGTTTTCTTATACCTTCTTTGTATTCTTTCGTTTCCATATGTTTTTTGTAGCCGCCCTTTCTGAAGCCTCCAAGACTGTTGCTTAAGCAAATATACCTGATACCGTTCTTTTCAAGTTTCTTTCTAAGATCCTCCATTTTGAAACTCAGGTTCTTGCTTATAGGAAACCTTCTAACGTCTACTAGCGCCTTTATGCCTAAAGTCTTTAAACATTCGATAAAGCTTCTCAAGTCTTTCCATCTGCTATAACCGACTGAATAAATTTTGTTTCCCAATGTTAAGACCTCATATGTTTAAAGATGACTTGTTTGCTGGAATGTTTCTCGTCTTGAAGACAATCCTTCAGCAAATTCCGTTTTCCTTGCAAGGTGATTCACGGTTTAACTCTTTGAGGGGTGCTCGATATTTAGGAATAGTGGTATTGGGGTATATTATGTGTTATTGATTAAGGTAGAGGACAAAAAGCTCCGCAAAATTAATGTGGATGCGAAGATTTCATTCAGAAAAATTGCCAATAATCCCTCCTGTGAAGCGTGTACTTAATTGAGCGTGCAAATGGCCACATAAAACGGTTACACAGCATAAAGAATGCATAAATTTTAAATAAATGATATTCTATGAGCAGATGTATGAATGCACTTAACGCCCTCTTGCTTCCATTAATAGGATTCGTTGTTGCTGTGCCTTCCTCAATAATTGGTCTAGGAGGAGGATTTCTAATAGTTCCTATTCTGATCTTGATCTTTCAGTTGCCACCTCAAAATGCTGTTGCAATTAGTTTGGTGGCGATTTCCGGTACAACAATCTCTGCAACAATTGCCTATGCGAAGCAAGGAAGAATTGATTACGTGCTTGGCTTGCTTTATGATGTGCTTGACTTGCCAGGTGTTGCAATTGGTGCTTATTTAACTACGCTTCTACCTTCTAATTTGTTGACGGGAATTGTCGGCTTCTTCATAGCGTTCATTTCCATTATTTTGATGGTACGGAAAGAATCTGATTCTCCCTTAACAAAACAGGAAGCAGCAAACATCAGAAGTAAAGTGTGGAGGAGAATAAAAACTGATTCTTCAGGAAAATCTTTTGAATACATTGTGCGAAGACCTCATTTAGCGTTGTTCAGCAGCTTTGTCGGCGGAATAGTAACAGGCTTAGCAGGTTTAGGGGGAGGGATCACCGACACTGCAACCATGATTCTACTGGGCGTGCCACCTCATATAGCTGTTGCAACTTCTGAATTCGCCATGGCACTTACAAACGGAACTGGCGTCATCGCGCATGGCTTACTGAACAATATTCTGATTGACTATGCAATACTGACAACAGTCGGTACTATTATAGGCGCTCAAGTAGGTTCTTTGCTCGCTAAACACATAAGAGCAAGGACTTTGAAAATTCTACTTTGCTCAGTTGCTTTCTTAGTGGGAATAAGAATGATTCTACTGGCCTTAATGAGCCTCTAGAAGTTTTGTTGATATATTCTCTGAGCAAATAATTTGAAAAATCCATTTTCCCTTAAAAGCATCAATAATAAAGAAGGAAAACTTATTCAAGCAATCTTTTCGTATGTTTGCCATTACAATGACGTTACGCTACATAGAAAGCGAAAGCAAGCTGGAAGTTGCAAGCTATGACATAATGCGGAGTTGCCTTATTGCTAAATCTTTTATAAAGCATACTGTTCAGAAACCAGACAAATTAACGAGGGACAATATTCATTCTCTAATTTAAATAGTTGCGAAGACTTTATCTTTATCCTTCTCAAAATGTTTGTCGTCTCGGAGGCTTAGTTTTGAAGATTGTGGGAGGGCCAGGCTCAACAGAATTGGCACGCAAGATAAGCGTGTTACTGAATGCCCCCTTAGTTGCTGCAAAGATGAAACATTTTCCTGATGGCGAATTCTATTTTAGATTAGAGGAGAAGGTATCAGGTGAGGACATATTGGTTGTGCAGAGCTTATATCCACCTCAAGATTCCCGGATGATTGAGCTTTTCTTAATGCTTCATACTATAAGGGATTTAAAGGCAAGTGAGGTCAAAGTTTTTATTCCATACTTAGCTTATAGTCGACAGGATGAGAGATACCTTGATGGTGAGTGCTTAAGCTCTGGCATGATCGCTGAGATGTTAGAGCATCTTGGAATCGACGCTCTTTACACGATTGATATACATAATGAGAAAGTATTAAAAATGTACACGGTTCCAGCCTATAACTTGACGGCTTCGGAAGAGCTTGCTAAATATTTCGCAGCAAAAGATCTTGTCGACCCGTTTGTCATCTCTCCAGATGATGAAAAAATAGCAATCGAAAGAGCTAGGAACGCTGCTAGGACTCTTCACGCTGATTACGACTTTCTCAAGAAGATGAGAGATCGATACACGGGCGAAATTACCACTTACCCAAAAAAATTCAATGTTAAGGGAAGGGATGCCATCATAATCGACGATATTATAAGTACTGGAAAGACAGCGGCAAATGCAACGAGAATACTCAAAAAGCAGGGAGCACGAAGAGTGTTCATCGGAGCTTCACATGCGTTACTTCTCGGCGAGGCAGCCAAAATTCTTAAAGATTCAGGCGTGGAAGAGATTGTTGGAACCGACAGTGTAGTCAACGAGTACGCAAAGGTATCCGTAGCCCCAATCCTCGTCAAAGCCCTGCAAGATAGCGGAAAAATTATTTCTTAAGTAATCATTCAACTAGAGGGGAGAGTTAATAAAAATGGTTAAGAAAATTGAAGCTTCGCCAGAATACTGTCTATGTGAGACTATTGAGCAACTCAGTCGATGTGGTCTATTGCTTGCTTCGGGAAGGATTGGTAAAGCCAATGTTATGGCGATCGGATGGGGTTTAAGTGGCATCTTGTGGAGCAAACCTTTTTTCATGGTTGCAGTGAGATCTTCAAGATTCACATTTAAGCTTATTGAAGAGAACGGAGACTTCACGGTGAATGTCCCCAGAAAGGGTATGGAAGAGATAGTATCTTATTGCGGGACTGTCTCTGGAAAAGATCATGACAAACTCAAATAGAAGGGACTGACGCCTCTTCCAAGCAAGTTCGTCAATTCTCCCATCATAGCTGAGTGCATAATAAATTATGAGTGCAGAGTTGCTTATAAAACAAAAGTTGTCTACGGTGACTTACCTAATGAAATTATCGCAACATTTTACCCGCGTGGAGATTTTCATACTTTATATTTTGGTGAGATTTTGGCAACTTATGTGGATGAAGACTTTATAGGCGAACTTCGGAGGCCAACTTGTACCTATTCTTTACCCTGATTTCTGCGAAAATCTTGTTTACACTAAGGTGTATATGCTCCTAAAAAGGTTGCTTCGCCGCTTCCAGAACCGAAAAAAAGGCATGGAACTAGTTTGATACTGAAGATCGACATGCACGTCCACACTTGGTATTCAGATTCAAACGGCTCAGTGGATGATGTTTTAGATGTAGCTAGACGAAAAGGACTTGACGGTATAGCCATAACAGATCATAACACCATTAACGGGGCATTGGAGGCTTTATGGAAGAAGACTAACCTCATAGTAATACCAGGAGAAGAAGTGAGTACGAGACGTGGAGAAATATTGGCTTTAGGAATCAGAAAGGAAGTTCAGCCGGGTCTCGATATCCTAGACACTATAGAAAAGATTCACACTCAGGGAGGTTTAGCCATAGTCCCTCACCCGGCAGTACCCTTCTTCAGCGTGTTTAAAATTGATGAATTAGCTAGGCTTCCTATAGACGGGTTAGAGGCTTTTTCATCATTGACTCCGTACTCAAAATATTTTGCTAGGGAAAGCCTAGAAATGGCGGAAAAGTTGCAAGTAGGCGTTACTGCTGGAAGTGATTCTCATAGTCCTGAGACAGTTGGAGATGCATACACTATCGTTAACTCAGAGAGCCAAAGTTTAGAGGATATTTTATGCGCTATAAAGCTTGGCTTCACTTCCATTGAGGGGAGTTCTTCAAGGCTCTACTTCAAACTGAAGATGGTTAAAGGGTTCTTAGCACATATCCTTTAGGTATTAGTCAACCTTTTCTGTCCCGCACCAGTTAATATCCAAGTATATGGCTTTTTATTGTACCTAGTGACAATATGCTCCTCTTCCATTAATCGTAGATGATGTAAGACTGAAGAGTACTTAATGCCCAATATTTTGCTCAGGTTTCTTGCGGTTTTCTGGGATTCTTCTAAGGAGAGAATTATACTTGTTCTTACGGTAAGTCCACGATTCACATTCTTTCTCCGCATCAAAAATGCTTTTGGATGATAAGAACGTCTGGACATTTCCTTGAAAAATTATGTTGAAAATGGGGTAAAAGCTTTTTCGTATAGTTTAGGAGGAAAGAAACTTAGAGAGATTTGTTTGCTTACCTGTTTCTCCACTCTCAAAAAGCGATTTAATCTCATCTTCGATTAGAGATAATCGTTGAGCATAATATCTAGACATCCCATATTTTTCCACAAGTTCACGTGCATCTTCAAGATACTTTTCTATACCTTTCCGATAGACTGTCAAAGTGAAATCTCCACCGCATTCGGGGCACCTGCCTATCAATGGAACCCTTCGAAAACGTTTATTGCATCTCTTGCACCGGAAGTTCTGGGTTGCAAAGGCTCGAAGATTTCCAGAAATATCTCGGAAGAAATGGGTATCTAACACTATCTTAGCTACCCTTCTCGGATTAACAGCTTCAATCTGCTCAACAAGTTTAAACTGAAACTTCAATTTGTCATTCATACGTTTCAGAGTTTTGTATATGCTTTCGTTGTTTCCTGAATTGATGTCTGAAGTTGGAATATTAAAGCCGAAACCTTGAAGTTCCATTTCAGACTTGAACCGGTGCTTTACAAGGTCTATTATCTCCGCAACCTCCCTAGAATTCGTTCTTCTCAAAGTATTTTCGTAGAAGGCTAACGGATACTTGAATGCTACATCAATCTCATGCGCTTGTCTCTGAACTTCTTCCGGGTTTATAGTGAGAATAATAAAGAGAGGTGAATCCATCATCCCTCCTATCTGGTTGGGCAGAAACTCCCTGGAAAAATTAAGAAAAGCATCAAGTGCTAACATGATGCTATCCTCATCTCCGTCGCAATCTCTACGTTTGGCTGAGTGCCAAAAAGGGTGGGCAAAGCAGACATGAAGCTTTGTGAAGCCGATTATTCTTCCAAGAACGCCTGCACAAGTGTGAGGCGCCAAACCAATTATTAAGTGGCCAACCAAGTCTTCAGGCCGGCTGACTTTATAGAAAGGCGGAAGCCCATAAACTTTCTCGAGAAGATCATCGACAAAATTTGCGGTTCGAATCAAATATTCAACGCTTCGCCAAGGGATTATGACGTCTTGAACTTTGAGCTCGCAAATTTGGTCGGAGCTAACAAGCGGACAACCCAAGTAGTCATGAAGATATCCCAGCGCTTTAAGTTTCTCGATTGTAACACCTATTTCCGAAGGCTTGAAATGTGTTAAGGGCGCATTAGTTGCATCGAACCTGACGGTGCCATCTTTATATATTGAAAGGTTATATTTAGCTCTCAAAATTCCTTTCTCGATAGGCTCATAAACTTTAGTTCTATTTGTTAAACCTTTGACGCCCTTAACCTGCTTTGGAGTGAACCCCACCTTTTGGCATGCTTCAATCACTAAACGTTTTATGGGAATCATTTGAGTGCCAAAAACTTTTCCTTCAACTTTGCATACTGGACATTTTTCACTGTTGAGGACCTTGCCACATCTTGGGCATGTATACTCCATAAGCGCCTCTGTTCCGCAGTGAGGACAGATTCGATTAAATATCCTTGTCTGACATTTTGGACAGATCATCTTTGCGATTGTAACTTGAATTGTATCCTTCTCGCAAGCCTTTAACAAGTCTCTCTGAGGGCCACCGCTTAACCCAACTGGGAAAAGAACTTGAACAACGGGCTTCATCTCCCGTCTCTTAGCCTTTTCAGGCCTTCCAACACGAGCTCCAACAAAAGTAGGAGCTTTGTCTCTTATTTTGACGCCGCATAAGTGAGCGAGGCTTTCGATTACCGGTCTGTTTACAAAGATCTCACCTTTGGGATTGTGGAACCCAAGTGTAAAAGCGAATGCGCATGCAACATCACCTTCTAGGCAAATAGAATCTTCAGCAACATTATGAGGCACACAAATCTTCTCTAGAACCTCTTTAATGGACTGATCAAAACGTCCCTTAACAAGAGTGACTCTGTCTTCCTTAACTGTGACTTTCGACAAGAATAACCATGAACGAATCTTCATAAGCTCTTCAACTGAAATGTTTGACCAGAAAAATGTGTGAAGTGGGTGGAGAGGAATCTTAAGATTTTTACTAAGGCTGATCGATTCTTGGGCGCTTGGCTTATTCTTGAACGGATCCTCAAGATAAGCTTTAAGATGCGATGACGGGACGCTTGCCTCTGAAGCAGCCGCCTCTATATCTCCCGAAAATTCTTCAATGATGGCTGCGCGAACCTCTTCACACCACCATTCCTCAGTGTAACCCGACGGGAGAAGGGTTCTATTATTATATAAAAAGTCTCCGAAACTGACGAGGAGATCGCCTAGAAAGAGTATCTTACTAATCTTGTCCTTCACTTCACTGAAGTTGTCCTGAGATACGCGGACGACAGAGCCGTCATTTAAGCGTATAATCGGCGGCTCAATAACATCAACGGGAAGAACGATCCCGGACTTTCCGGGGGTTTCTAACTTGAGCTGTGTTCCACCAGCTAAGAAGTTTTGCAAGGTCATCATAGTCAATGGGTGAACGCCAACCGCCGCTAATCCTGTATTCCTGGATCTTCCATAACGAAGTCTAAACCCACCTATCTCAGAAGGAAAGCACAAGATTGGGCGGCCTGCAGGAACATCCTCCATGAACCCTGATACTTTTTTCCTTTCTATCTCACGGATGCTCTTCAGCCACTCCCACCCTTGAATCCCCAGATCTTCGACGACAGCCAAGACTTTGGATGCTCTTCCTATTATTCCATCATTTACTACTCTAAGTGCACCACCACGGAGACAGTTCGTTTCAATACGTGGCAGATTGCGAAACGATGAAACCTCAATTCTATCAGAAGGTATCCCGGTAATCTCCACTGGAAGATACTCAAGAGCCTTTCTTACTTCCTCATCGGACACTCTATATTGAAATCTTCCCACTTCACGCTCATAAATCCTAAGCTCCTCAATAAACCTACAAATCTCTTCCTCAGTCGGTTTATACCTGTCAAGACCTATTAAGCGTCGGACAAAGTCAGCAATTACAGGTGTCAGTGCTGTTTCCGTGCCGCCTGCTGAACGTATAGGACCAGCAAAGTATATTGCTAAATATTTTGACCCATCTAGATTCGATTTGATCAAGACTTTTGCAATGCCTTCAGAATACACAGCGGCGGTGACCCCTTCAGTAAGTATTGCAAGTGCTGTCCTAATTGCTTGACTTGCAGCCTCCTCTTCCTCAAGGCGACCGAATTTTCCATATACAATCTCTTCGGCAATCTTGAAGGCAATCTCTTCACGAGGTAGTTTCTCGGAGAGCTCACGTATTCTCTCTGCAATTTTTGGTAAACCTATAAAACCTTCAACTAGTCCAGCAAGATCAGTGGAGATCTCAATCTCTGGGACTGTTTTCGGATCAATACCTTTTTTTCTCGCTTCTTGGGAAATGTTGACTATCTGCTTTAAAGCCTTCTCCAGATTATAAAAGCAGTTTCTATACTCTGAACTCGCCTCCTGAATCAAACTAGTGTTCCTTCTTAGGCCTTATTGTTCAGTATGAACCCTGCATAAGATGGTAGTCGGCCATTTCTCAATCTGTCGACCTGTGATCTTCTTGTAGGCTTTCTTAGCGACCTCCTTTCTCTTATCGACGCATACTTTGCATTTTTCATGTCTCATGTCCGAGGGACCGTCACATTGTCCACAATTGAGAAGTAATGTTTCCCCTAAGCCTTTAAGTTCAGTCCAAGCATACTCTCTTTCGTCATACTGGGGCTCAAAGTCTGGCCATATATTATATAAATCTTCTCTCCCAAGAGCCTTTTTCAGTGACGAAAAATAATACTCAAAAGTTGTCATAGCCTCTCACCTGTTGACTGCTTGTATCTATTCTTTAACCCTTCTTTTATACCTTCCATTATTTCATTAACCTTCATTTTAACTAAATCTCTTTCTGCGTCTTCAAAGACCGTACTTGCGACAATAATATCTGAACCTGCTTCCACCGTTTCTTTTGCTTGAACTTTAGTTCTTATTCCTCCACCCACAACAATTTGAATATCGACAGTCTCCCTTACTAAACGAACCATCTTTGGAGGAACTGGATATTGTGCACCTGAACCAGCTTCTAAGTAAACAAAACGCATTCCTAAGTACTGAGCCGCTAAAGCGTGAGCGACGGCTAATTCAGGTTTATTGTAAGGTATGGGGGTAGCCTTTCCAATTACGCCTGCTGCTCCTCCGTCGCCCACAATCAAGTATCCGAGCGGTATTGCTTCTAATCCAAACTTCTTGACAAGTGGAGCAGCCAGGACTTGAGCGCCACTAATAAAATACGCATCTGAAGAGTTAAGGAGTGACATAAACCATATTGCATCCGCGTATCTACTAACACCAGTAATGTTGTTTGGAAACAGGATTACAGGTATGTTGACAGATTTCTTGATCGTTTTAACAACGGCGTCAAGATGGGATGATGCCACAAAGGTGGAGCCTCCAACCATTATAGCTGAGGAACCGTAAAGCTCGCTTTGCTCAGCTACAAAATTGGCAGATTTTTTGCTTACCTTCTCCGGATCAATAAGGGTCATTAAGATTGCCCCTTCTTCTCGAATTCTTTTTTTGAGATACTCCTCGACTCTCCCAGCCATAATACCTCACTTGTGATCCGTATATGATTTTCACTAACTATATAAATTATCGATAAATTGGCAGTAAACATCAACCTCTTCAGAAGACGCTTTTGTAGTAACTTCTTTCATCAATCCACAACTGCTACACTTAACTGTTGCCTTACCAACCTCTTCACCTATCTCAACTTTTAGCGTTTCTTTACCACAGTTGGGACATAGAAAAACTTTAGGTAACTTCTTCTTAGGAATCCGCATTACCTTTCTTCGTCTTCTACCCATATCCAATCAATGTAGATTATAAGGACTTTGCTCTTAAAGGTTTTCAAATATATTTGAAGTTGTGATGTTGCCTGATTACAGTGACGTCACATTAGATCACATTGAAAATCACTAATATATCATAATACTTGCGCTTGAGTTTCGCAGTTCTCACAACCTTTATCTGGAATATGTGAAACCTTGTTTAACAATTTTTTCTTTAATCTTCACAAGAGACACGTGTAGTATTTCCTTCTCTCTGAAAAGTTTAAATGCATAGATCACATTTTTATTTGTATACTAAAGCGTATCCATTGAAG